>CANHBU010000305.1 GCA_947458345.1 Comamonadaceae bacterium | reverse complement strand
CTGACCGAGCATGTGGTGGGCGGCTTGCTGTGCGCCCTGGCCCTGGCTCTGGTGGTCCCGCTCCTGGCCCTAAGGCTGCTGCGCTTGTGGGTAGGCCCGTATGACGCGGCGGCCCTGGCTGCAACCTATGGCTCGGTCAGTGCCGTTACCTTTTTGACGGCGGTGCAGTTTCTTGAGACCCAAGGGATTGCCTATGGCGGACACATGGCCGCGGCGATGGCCTTGATGGAGTCGCCGGCCATCATCTTGGCTGTGCTTTTTGCCAATTCGCTGCGCCGGCGCGAGGCCGCTGGCGGCCTCGTGGATCCGACGGCCGCTGCCGTGCCTCGCTTGTCCATGCGCAAGGTGCTGCACGAGTCCTTTACCGAAGGGGCCCAATTGCTGCTCCTGGGCTCGATGCTCGTGGGCTTGATCACCGGCGAATCCGGGCGGCAGGCGATGGAGCCATTTTCTGGCGATCTTTTCAAAGGCATGCTGGCCTTCTTCCTGCTCGACATGGGGCTGCTGGCGGCGCGCAATTTGCCGCAGGTTCGTGGCCAGTCGCCCTGGCTGCTCGCTTACGCTGTTGTCGCTCCGGTGGTGCATGCAAGTTTGGCGCTGATGCTCGCGCGCGTGGTCGGGCTGCCGCTGGGTGACACCGTGCTGCTGATGGTGCTGGCTGCCAGTGCCTCTTACATTGCGGTGCCCGCCGTTTTGCGTCATGCCATCCCGCAGGCCAATCCTTCGCTGTACTTCGGCTTGTCCCTGGGCTTGACCTTCCCACTCAATATCTTGCTGGGCATTCCCACCTATGCCGCGATGGCCTCGGCCGTGATGCCCTGAGGCCTTACCGACCGCCTGGGCGGGGGCTTGTTCAAGCCCCCGTCAACTTGTCTTAATTTGATATTTTGAATACTATTATTGACATTTGTTTGCACTTGGGCCTGCGCCCGGTCTGCTTGTGTCACTGTTTCCTACCTTACGACTGTTCTTTCGATCACCGCGGGTCGCGCACGCAGCCAAGGCCTTGCTGCAGGCCGGGGCCGGCTTGCTGCTTGTGCTGTGTCTGGGGGTGCGGGCCGAGACGCTGCTGGGCGTGGTGGTCGCTGTCTCCGACGGTGACACGGTCACGGTCAGGGATGACAAGCAGCAGACCCACAAGATCAGGCTGGCCGGCATTGATGCGCCGGAGAGCCGTCAGCCCTACGGCGACCGCTCGCGCCAGTCGCTGATCGAACTGGTGGCCGGTCAGTCGGTCGAGGTGGTTTACGACAAGGTGGACCGCTATGGGCGCCGGGTGGGCACGATTAACGTGGGCGGCCGCGATGCCAATCTCGAGCAAGTGCGCCGGGGTCTGGCCTGGCACTACAAGCAGTACGAGGCCGAGCAGACGCCTGCAGACCGCCAGCGCTATGCCGCGGCCGAGCAGGGCGCGCAGGCCGAGCGCCTGGGTCTGTGGCATCAGGCCAGCCCGCAAGCGCCCTGGGATTACCGCAGACAGCAGCGCGATCCTCAGTAAGTCGGGGTTCGGCAGTCGCTGGCGGTGCGCTGGGGGATCGCTGGGAAGTGTTGGCTTAAGGTGCGGGCCGCAGCGCCTGCGCATGGCGACCGATTTCCGGCCAGCGCCGATGCAGGTAGAGCCAGGCCAGCAGCCCGATGCTGAGCATGGCCAAGCTCGCCAAAGCCAAAGCGAAAGCCGAATGCATGACCAGCGGAGCCAGCGCACCGGCGACGATGCCGTTGGACAGCGCGCCGATCACGGCTTGCAGCGATGAGGCCATGCCCCGGCGGTCGGGGTGCAAATCGAGCAGCAGCAAGGTCACCACCGGCACCACCAAAGCCCAGCCGAAGGAAAAGACGGCAATGGGCAACAAGGCCCAGCTGGCATGGGCCGGCCACAGTGCGTTGGCCACCAGGTTCACGGCTGCGCTGGCCGACATGATGACAAAGCCATGCCGAATCTGGCGTTTGGGCGGCCATTTTCCCGCCTGGTGTCCGCTGAGCCAGGCGCCGGCCATGATGCCGCCGATATTGAGCAAAAAGAACCAAAAGAACTCGGTGGGCGCCAGCGCCAGCAGGTCGCCCAGAAAGGCAGGCGCCGACAGCACATACAGGAACATGCCGTTAAAGGGAATCCCGCTGGCCAGGGCCAGCAGCAAAAAGCGCGGACTCGATGCCAGCTGCCAGTAGCCGCGCAGCAGGTGGCCGGGTGCAAAGGACTGTCGCTGCTGCAGATGCAGTGTCTCGGGCAGCAGCTTGTAAGCGGCCAGCAGCAGGGCCAGACCCAGGGCGGTGAGCAGCCAAAAGATGCTGTGCCAGCCGATGTGCACGAACAGCCAGCCACCGATGATGGGCGCCACAGCCGGCGCGATGCCGAAGTAAATCGTCACCTGGCTCATTACTTTTTGCGCCTGCGCTGGCGGGAACATGTCCCGGATGATGGCCCGGGACACCACCACCCCTGCACCGGTGCTCATGCCCTGCAGCGCGCGAAAGGCGACCAGCGAGCCGATGCTCTCGGACAGGGCGCAGCCGGCCGAGGCCAGCGCAAACAGCGCCGTGCCCGCCAGGATCACGGGCTTGCGCCCCACGCTGTCGGACAGGGCGCCATGAAACAGGTTCATAAAGGCGTAGCCGAACAGATAGCTCGAGAGGGTTTGCTGCATCTGCACCGCGCTGGCATCGAGCGTCTGCGCAATGCCAGCGAAGGCCGGCAGATAAGTGTCGACCGCAAACGGCGCAAGCATGCTCAGCAGGGCGAGCAAAAAGGACAGGGCCCACATAGGCGCGCGCCACAGCTGCGACGCATTGGGGTTCATGGCTGTCGCAAGCGCAGTGCGCGTTCATAGAGCTCGTTTCGAGGCGCTCCGGTGATTTGCGCGGCCAGTTGCACCGCCGTCTTGAGCGGCAAGTGCGCCAGCAGGGCCGTGAGCACGCGTTCGTGCTCTGGCCAGGGATCGGCTTGCTGCGGCTGCGGATGCAGCACCAGAGCAAACTCGCCTCGGGTGCGCTGCGCATCTTGCGCGAGCCAGTGCGGCAATTGCGCCGCGGGCAGGGTCACGATCTGCTCGAACTGCTTGGTCAATTCACGGCCAACCGTGACGGCGCGCTCGCCCAGGCCAGCCAGTTGGGCGGCCAGGGCTTCGATCCGGTGCGGCGCTTCGAGCAGCACCACGGCGTGACCCAGGTGGGCCAGTTGTGCCAGCATCTGTTCGCGCTCGCCGGCCTTGGCTGGCAAGAAGCCCGCAAAAACGACCGGCCCCTCAGTGCCCAGCCCGGCCACGCTGAGCACCGTGCTCAGGCTGCTGGCCCCGGGCAGGGGCACCACGCCCAGACCGGCCTTGCGCACCGCCGCCACCAGACGCGCGCCCGGATCGCTGATGGCAGGCGTGCCCGCATCACTGACGCAGGCCACGCGCTGGCCGGCCTCAAGTCGGCGCACCACCTCCAGGGCGGCTTGGGCCTCGTTGTGTTGGTGCACGGCCAGCAGGGGGCGCTCGATGCCGTAATGGCGCAGCATGGCTTGCGTGTGACGCGTGTCTTCGCAGGCAATCACATCCACCAGAGCAAGTACATGCAGGGCGCGCAGGCTGATGTCGGCCAGGTTGCCGATCGGGGTGGCAACCACGTACAGTGCGCCTGTGGGATGG
>CANHBU010000304.1 GCA_947458345.1 Comamonadaceae bacterium | reverse complement strand
TGGTCGGCCTGCTGGCCACCGGCGGGTCGACCAATCACACCATTCATCTGGTGGCCATGGCCCGCGCGGCCGGATGGCGGATCACCTGGGACGATTTCGCCGAGCTGTCGGCTTGCGTGCCGCTGCTCGCACGCATCTACCCCAACGGGTCGGCCGACGTGAACCACTTTCATGCCGCCGGCGGCATGGGGTTTCTGATCGCCCAGTTGCTGGCTGGCGGTTTGTTGCATGAAGACGTGCAGACCATCGTGGGGGCAGGCCTTAGCCGGTACAAACAGGAGCCCTGGCTTGACGGCGCGCAACTGCGCTGGCGGCCTTGCCCCGATCGCTCGGGCGACGAGCAGGTGCTGCGCCCCATCGAGCGGCCCTTCAGTGCCGACGGCGGATTGCGCCTTTTGCAAGGCAACCTTGGCCGCGCGGTGGTCAAGGTCTCGGCGATTGCGCCCGCCAACCGCCGGGTGCGCGCCCAGGCCTTGGTCTTTAGCGATCAAAAGCAGCTCGAGCAGGCTTTTCGCGCCGGTCAACTCGAGCGCGACTTTGTCGCGGTGGTGCGCAACCAGGGCCCGCGGGCCAACGGCATGCCAGAGCTGCACAAGTTGACGCCCATCCTGTCGCTCTTGCAGGACAAGGGCCATGCGGTGGCGCTGGTCACCGATGGGCGCATGTCAGGCGCCTCGGGCAGGGTGCCCGCTGCCATCCATGTGTGTCCCGAAGCGCTCAGCGGTGGCCCGATCGCCCGGGTTCGCGAGGGCGACTGGATCACCCTCGATTGCGAGCAGCAGCAACTGTGGCTCGAAGTCGATGCCGCAGAGCTGGCCCATCGCGGGCATGAGGCGCCCGATCTGAGCGAGCACCAACGCGGCAGCGGCCGCGACCTGTTCGCCCTGTTTCGTCAAAATGTCGGCGACGCAGAGACCGGCGCCAGTGCCTTGCTGTCCCTGTTTTGACCCCTTGCCACAATCGCGCCATGACCCTTGCCAACCCGAGCCTGCCGTCCTTTGCTTCGCGCATCGTGCCGGTGATCGTGATCACCGACCTCAGGCAGGCCGTGCCCCTGGCCCACGCCTTGTTGGCCGGCGGTGTAGACGTGATGGAGATCACCCTGCGCCATGAAGCGGGACTGCCGGCCATTGAGGCCGTGGCACGGCAGGTGCCGCAGATGCAGGTGGGCGCCGGCACGGTCACCCGCGCGCGCGAGATGGCGCGGGCCCGCGATGCGGGTGCCCGCTTTGCGCTCTCGCCGGGCATGAGCGACGAGCTCGTGCAGGCCGCCTTCGACTGCGAGCTGCCCTTTATCCCCGGCGTGATGACCCCCGGCGAGGTGATGCGCGCGCGCGAACACGGCTTTGGGCTGCTCAAGCTCTTCCCGGCCGAGCAAGCCGGCGGCGTGGGCATGCTCAAGGCCCTGGCCGGCCCCTTGCCCGAGATGCGGTTTTGTCCCACCGGTGGCGTCTCGCCGAGCAATCTGCCCCAGTATCTGCAGCAGCCCAACGTGGCCATGGTCGGCGGCTCATGGCTCACGCCAGCGGCGGCGCTGGAACAAGGCCGCTGGCAGGACATCACAGACCTGGCTGCGCAGGCCACCGCCCTGACCCTCCCGCCTATTGGCACCTGACCGCAGCCTCGCCATGACGAGGAGGCGGAGCTAGCCTCGCATGAGCAGGCTGCGCCAGACCATCAGGGCGACATCGGTGCGGCCGAGCTTGGGGCGCTCTTGCAGTACTTTGGTGCCCAGGTGTCTGACCCGCTGCGCAATGCGCAGGCCCCCTTGCACCACCAGTCGCAACTCCCAGCCTGCACGCCCTGGCATCGTTTGTGTGAGGGGCGCGCCGCGCAGCATCAAGGTCTGGGCCCAGTCCACCGCGCTATCGATCAGGGCGCCAGTGCCTGCGGGCGCCGGCTGACGCTGGATGTCTTGGGCGCTCAGCGCGTGGGCGGCCAGCAGATCGCTGGGCAGGTACAGGCGCCCGCGTGGCAGGTCGACGCTCAGGTCTTGCCAGAAGTTGATCAGCTGCAAGGCAGTGCAGATGTCGTCGCTTTGCTGCAGGCTCGTTTCGTCGCGGATTTGGTAGAGGTGCAGCAGCAAGCGCCCGATGGGGTTGGCCGAGCGGCGGCAGTAGTCGAGCAGCTCGGCCTGATTGGCATAGCTGGGCTGCACAACATCTTGCTTGAAGGCGCTGAGCAGGTCTTTGAGCAGCTCCAGCGGCAGATCCCAATCGCGCAGCACCGGTGCCAGGGCGTCAAAAACAGCTGGCCAGCGACCGCTGCTAGGGCTGTGAGCGCCCGCACAGCTGGCCAGGTCGGCCTCAAACTGCTCGAGCTCAGCCAGGCGCTGTGAGGCGCTGGCCTGACCCTCGTCGGCCAGATCATCGGCGGTGCGCGCGAAGTGGTAGATGGCTTTGACAGCCGGCCGCAGGCGCGTCGGACACAGCAGCGAGGCCACCGGAAAATTCTCGTAGTGATCGACGCCGTGGGCAGGGGAGGGCATGGTCGCGGCGAGCACGCTCGCTTTGGATCGGGGCCTTTATTCTCGCTGCGGCTAAAATTGGGGTCTGCCAAAGAATCAAACGGGGGTAGACGCAAGGGCCCGGCCGCCCGCGAACCCCCGTTTTGGTTTTCGATCGCGCGGGTGGCGAAATTGGTAGACGCACCAGGTTTAGGTCCTGACGCCAGCAATGGTGTGGGGGTTCGAGTCCCCCCCCGCGCACCAAACGATCGGATTGAGGCGCCGCCTTCCTGCGGCTTTCTTGTGGCCTGCCTGCCGGATAGCCTGTCCGACCGCCCGGCTCTGGCTTGTTCCTTCTTGTTCGGCTTGTTCCCATCGTTTGTTGCCGGGACAGGCCGCGCTTGTACTGTCAGGCCCGGTTCGGCCCGCAGGTCCGAGGTGGCGCGCCTGAGATGCCGCGCCCTGCGACTGCTGGGCTAGAATCAAAGGTTTCCGCTCGCGCGGGTCGAAAGCTTTGGGCATGCGATCTGGTTGCGGGTGAGCCCAGCCTTTTTTAGTCGCCAGCCGGGCGCAGCACTGTCTGCTTGGCGCGACGCGGCAACCGACGATTTTTTGGAGCACAACATGGCCATCACCGTAGAAACGCTGGACAAGCTCGAGCGCAAGATCACCCTGAGTCTGCCTGTCACCAGCATACAAACTGAGGTCCAGACTCGCCTCAAGCGCCTGGCGCGCACCGTCAAGATGGACGGTTTCAGGCCGGGCAAGGTGCCGATGAATGTGGTGGCCCAGCGCTACGGCTACTCGGTCCAGTACGAGGTCATGAATGACAAGGTGGGCGAGGCGTTTTCAGCTGCTGCCAACGAGGCCAAGCTGCGTGTGGCTGGCCAGCCGCGCATCAGCGAGAAGGACGGCGCCCCCGATGGACAACTGCAGTTCGATGCGGTTTTTGAGGTCTATCCCGAGGTGAGCATCGGCGACCTGGGCGCCGCCGAGGTCGAACGGATCGACTCGCAGGTTAGCGAGGAGTCCATTGACAAGACCATTGAAATCTTGCGCAAGCAGCGCCGCAGCTTTGCCCAGCGCGCCATGGACGCGGCCGTGCAAGAGGGCGATCGCGTGACGGTCGACTTCGAGGGCAAGATCGACGGAGAGACCTTTGCGGGCGGCAAGGCCGACGACTT
>CANHBU010000303.1 GCA_947458345.1 Comamonadaceae bacterium | reverse complement strand
GTTCCAAAGCGGCGGAGAGCTGACCATACAGCCTGTTGCCGGAGTGCCGGCGGGTGCGCCCTCTGGGCTCGGTTTGGTGGCCACGTCTGCCCGCCTTAAGACCGATACCGCCGCTTACTACAGCGCGCTCAATGGCACGCCCTACGGCTTTTACGAGATCCGCGCCAAGGTGCCTTGTGTGGCCGGCGCCTGGCCCGCTATTTGGTTGATGGGCAAGGACGGTGTCTGGCCAGCCCGAGGCGAGGTCGACGTCATGGAATGGTTTGGCGCTCAATTTGCATGGGAGCCCAACCAGGTGCAGTCGGCCGTTCACACGACCCATAACCATTGGGGCAGTGCTGCAGGTTTGCTCTATGCCAAGCGCGATCAGAGCAATATGTGCACCGAATACCATCGCTTCCAGCTGCATTGGTCGGCCAATGAAATCTTGATTGGTGTCGATGGTGTGCCGACCTTCTCTTATAAAAAACCAAGCGGTGCTGGCTTGGATAAGTGGCCCTTTGATCAACCTGCCCATTTGATCCTCAATGTTGCGGTCGGAGGCAATCTGGGTGGCAGCGTGAATCCGGCTGATATTTCCAGGATGACGCTTAAGGTTGACTACGTCAAGGTCTGGCAGCCAGCGCCGTAGCACGGCTAAACTGACTCGTCATTTCAAATGAGACAACTCGGTCCATGCCCAGGGTCAAAAAAGCAAATTCGCATGAGTCCCGCAAAGCGACCACGCCCGGCACCCGCACCACGCTGACCATGGTGGCCGAGCGTGCGGGCGTCTCGCCGAGCACGGTATCGCGCATCCTCAATGGCACGGCGCAGGTCAGTGAGCACAAGCAGCAGTTGGTTCGATCGGTCATCGAGGAGCTCAACTTTCGGCCCGACCCTGCCGCTCGCAGCCTGGCCGGCGGGCGGGCGATGAGTATCGGGGTGCTCACGCAGTTCATCGACAGCCCCTACTATGGCGAGGCCTTGCGCGGTATTGAAGATGTGGTGCAGCAGGCCAGTTATTCGCCGCTGTTTGTCAGCGGCCACTGGAACGAGAGCGAGGAGAAAGATCGCATCTACATGCTGCTCGAGCGCAAGGTCGACGGCATCATCGTGCTCACCGGCAAACTCACCGATGAAACCCTGGTTGATGTGGCGGCCTCGATTCCGGTGGTGGTCACCGGCCGGCACCTGCTGGCGCCCAATCTTTTCAGCATCGACTTTGACAACGTCGAGGGCGCCTGCCTGGCCGTGCGTCATCTGTATGCCTTGGGTCACCAGCGCGTTGCATTCATATCGGGGCCGCTGGATCACTCCGATGCGGTGCAGCGCGTGGCGGGCTTTCGCTCGGAGCTGCAGCGCAAGAACATGCCCGTCGACGAGGCCTTGATCGTCACCAGCGACTTTCAGGAGTCGGGCGGCTTTCGGGCCATGAACCAGTTGCTGGAAACGCACCAGAGCTTTACCGCAGTGATTGCAGCCAACGACCAGATGGCCTATGGCGCCCGGCTGGCGCTCTACCGCGCGGGCATTCGGGTGCCGGAAGATGTGTCCATCGTCGGCTTTGACGACCTGCCGCATTCGGCCTTCACCTTGCCGCCCCTGACCACGGTGCGGCAGTCCATTTACGAGGTCGGCTCCAGTGCAGCGCGCGCCTTGTTCGAGCTCATAGACGGCCGCACGCCGGCGCCGATCCAGATTCCAGCCGAACTGGTGGTGCGTGAGTCCACCCGCATTTACCGGCGCTAGGCCATGAGCGCGGCGCCGTTTGTCCTTGGGCCTGACCGGCTGCGGGCCGGCAGGATCGCCTGATCATGTTGCAGGCCCTTGCCCCCAGGCGTCGCCCTGGGCCACTGTTTCCTCGCCTGCTCGGCGACGTCGGGGGAACCAACGCCCGCTTTGCCTGGCAATCGCACGAAGGCGCGGCCATCGAGCAGGTAGAGGTCTTGCCCTGCGAGCAGTACCCCAGCCTGGGCGAGGCTGTGCAGGCCTACTTGAAGTCCAATTTGCAGGACCAGTTGCAGGTTCAGGCGCTGGGCCGTCCGGCATGTGCGGCCATCGGCATCGCCACGCCGGTGCTCGGTGACTGGCTGGCGATGACCAACCACCCTTGGCAGTTTTCAGTGTCGGCCCTGCGCGAGCAGCTCGGGCTCGAGCGCTTGCTGGTGCTTAATGATTTCACGGCGCTGGCTTTGGCTTTGCCGCAGCTGGACGATCAGGCCAAGCGACAGATTGGCGGCGGTGCGCCTGTGGCGGGCGCCAATATCGGTTTGCTCGGCCCGGGCACCGGTCTGGGGGTTTCGGGTCTCGTCCAAGATGCCTCGGCCGGCTTGCCGATCGCGGGCGAGGGCGGGCATGTCACGCTGGCCGCGAGCAACGCCTTAGAGTTTGCGGTCATCGAGGTGTTGCAAGCGCGCTACGGACATGTGTCGGCCGAGCGCGTGCTCTCGGGCGGCGGCCTGGTCAACCTTTATGGTGCGCTGGCGCAGATGCGCGGTCGGGCGATCGAGCCCTTGATGCCGGCGCAGATCATGCAGCGGGCCCAGGGCTCAGAGGCTTCAGGCCTTGGCGCGGCAACCGGGCTCGGCTGTGATCCGATCGCGGTTGAGGCGCTCGATCTGTTTTGTGGCTTTCTCGGGCAGGTGGCCGGTGATCTGGCCCTGACCTTGGGCGCGCGGGGGGGCGTTTACCTGGGTGGCGGCATCGTGCCGCGCATGGGCCGGCGCTTTGATCAGTCCCCGTTTCGCGCGCGCTTTGAGGCCAAGGGCCGCTATGGGGCTTATCTGCAGGCCATCCCGGTGTGGCTGATCGACAGCCCCATGCCCCCTGCTCTGATCGGCGCCGCGCAGGCGCTGGCTATGCCTGAGTCCATGCTGACCACGGTCTGATTGGGCCCCTGCTTGCACCAATTTGGGGCGCCATCCCGGCCATCCTTGCGGCTGCGATCCAAACCTCGCCCGTCGATGACGAAATTGTCATCAAATGTTTCTAGATTTTCAACTAGCCTCAGCGAATCTATATCGATCGTAAGGGTAGCCGCGGGGTCTGGGCGGTGTTGAAACATGAACAAGATTCATAGGGTCCTGTGGAACCGCAGGACGGGCCAATTTGTGGTCGTGGCCGAGACGGCCAGATCGCGGGGCAAGGGCTCGACGGTCTTCGGCGGCAGCGTAGCGCATACGCTATCTGGTTTTTTTGATGCGGGCCTGTTTCGGCCCATCTACGCCGCCTTGCTTGCCGCAGGGCTCATGACCCCGCCAGTGCAGGCGCAGGCCCCGGCGCCCTCGCAGCTGCCTGTGGGCGGTGCTTTGGCAGCCGGCCAGGCCGCCATCGCGCAGTCGGGCGCGACCATGGCCATTACCCAGGGCAGCAGCCGGGCGGTGATCAACTGGCAAAGCTTTGATGTGGGCTCGCAGGCCAAGGTCAACATCTTGCAGCCCTCGGCCAGCAGCATCTTGCTCAACCGCATTCAGGGCGATCGGGCCAGCCAGATTTTTGGGCAGATCAACGCCAACGGTCAGGTGGTGCTGAGCAACCCGGCCGGCGTGTATTTTTCGCCGACTGCGCGGCTTGATGTGGGCTCTTTGGTGGCCACCACGCACAGCATCGCCGACGCCGACTTCATGGCCGGCAAGCTCAATTTCAGCC
>CANHBU010000302.1 GCA_947458345.1 Comamonadaceae bacterium | reverse complement strand
TTTACCCTGGTGCCCGAGGCGCTGCGCAAGCTCTCAACCATCGACCCGTCGCTCAAGTTTCTGGAGGGCGGGCGCTACATCGTCTTTGGCGTGGCCGTGGTGCTGATCATGATGCTGCGGCCACAGGGCGTGATCACCCGCACCATGATCGAGCGCTGGACCTCGCCGCGCCGGCGCAAACAGGAGGCCAGCGTATGAGCATCGCCCTGCAACTCGACGGCGTGAGCAAGTCCTTCGGCGGCCTGAAGGTCATCGACGATGTCAGCTTTGGCGTGCCCACCGGCAGCCGCACTGGCTTGATCGGGCCCAACGGCGCGGGCAAGTCGACCGTCTTCAATCTGATTTCGGGCGTCTATCCGATCGACCAGGGCCGCATCAGCGCCATTGGTCAGGACATCACGCACATGTCAGTGGCCAACCGCGTGCGCTGCGGCATTGCCCGCTCGTTTCAGAACATTCGCCTCATGCCGCACCTGTCGACGCTGGAGAACGTGATGCTCGGCGAGCACCACTTCAGCCGGCCCTGGGAGCTGGTCAGCAGCCGCAAGGCCAGCGAGCGGGCACGGGCCGCGCTCGAGCGGGCGGGCCTGGACACCTACCCCGGCCAGGTGGTGGCCGATCTGCCCTACGGCATCCAAAAGCGCATCGAGGTCGTTCGCGCACTCATGGCGCAGCCCAAAATCTTGCTGCTCGATGAGCCCGCTGCGGGCCTGAACCCGGTGGAGACCGACGACTTGCGCCGGCTGCTGCAGTCGGTGTCAGACAGCGGCATCACCTTGCTGGTGGTCGAACACGACATGCCCTTCGTGCGCCAGTTGTGCAACCATGTGGTGGTGCTCAACTTCGGCCGCAAAATCTTCGAAGGCACACCCGAAGCGGTCAAGCACGATCCGGCGGTGATCGAAGCCTATCTGGGCACACCCGATGCAATGGAGAGCCATCATGCTGCTTGATGTGCAAGAGTTGTCGGTTCACTACGGCCGCACGCAAGCGGTGCAGCGCATGTCGCTGAACATCGAAGCCGGCGAGATCGTCACCGTGCTGGGTGCCAACGGCGCAGGCAAGAGCTCTTTGCTCAAGGCCCTGCAAGGCATGGTCAAGCCCGCAGGTGGGCAGGTGCAGTTCAAGGGCCATTCGATTTTGGGCCACAGCGCCGCCCGGCGCGTGAGCGAGGGCCTGGTGCTGGTGCCCGAGGGGCGCCAGATCTTTGTCAGCCTGAGCGTGCACGACAACCTGCTCATGGGCGCTTACACGCGCAAAGACAATCCTGAGCGCGAGATCGAAGCCATCTACGAACGCTTTCCCAATCTGGCTCAGCGGCGCGACATGCCGGCCTCGGTGCTGTCTGGCGGCGAGCAGCAGATGCTGGCCATTGGCCGGGCCCTGCTCAGCCGGCCGTCCCTGATGATGCTCGACGAGCCCTCGCTGGGCTTGAGCCCCTTGCTGGTCAAGGCGCTGTTTCAATTGATCACCGAGCTCAACCGCGATGGCCTGTCCATCTTGCTGGTCGAGCAAAACACACACATGGCCCTGGCTACCGCCCACAGGGCCTATGTGCTTGAACTTGGGCGGCTGGTTCTGCAAGGCCAAGCCTCGTCACTCGCGAGCGATCCGCGCATGACGCAGGCTTATCTGGGTGCTTGAAATTTCAATGGAGTTGCTGATGAAAAAACGTTTGCTGGTCATTGCCGGCCTGGCCGCAGGCCTGGCCACCCCCACCTGGGCACAAGACATTGTGCTGGGCCTGTCGCATGCCAAGACCGGGCGCTACTCGGGCGTCGCAGTTGGCACCGAGATCTCGGTGGACATCGCCGTTGCCGAAATCAATGCAGCCGGCGGCGTCAACGGCCGCAAGATTCGCATCGAGAAATTTGACACCGGCGGAGACCCCAAAAACGCACAGGTGGCGACTCAGAAATTTACCGAAGACGCCAAGGCCGTCGGCATCATCGGCCCCTTCTCCAGCCAAGAAGCTCAGGTGGCCTTTGCCGCCGGCGAGCGACTGGAGATTGTGCAGATCCCCAATGCGGCATCAGCCCCTGGCCTGACCAAAGACCGCAAGTGGGCCATGCGGGTGACCGAAGACGAGGGCAAGCAGTTTGGCCGTCTGCTCAAGACCATGGGTACCAAAGGCGGCGTGAGCAACAGAACCGCTGCAGTGATGTTTCCCAGCGACGAGTTTGTTGGTAAGGCGCTGGCCGGCTGGATGCCCAACCTGCTTGAGGCCAATGGCTGGAAGATGGTGATCCCGGCCGAGGGCTTTGCGACCAATGCCACCGACTTGTCGCCGCACATCACCAAGCTCAAAGGCAACACGCCGGCGGTGCTGGCTTTTGCGGGCCTGCCCGAGGGTACGGCCAAGGTCATGAAGGAGCTGCGCCGCCAGGGTCACAACAGCATGCTCATTGGCGCGCAGATCTTTGCCGATCCCGATATCGCCAAGGTCCTGGGCAGCGACGGCGAAGGCGCCACCTTCGTCTCTTGGTACTGGTGGGACACCAACGAGCGCACCCGCACCTTCGAGCGCAAGTTCCTGGACGAAGCCAAGAAGCGCGGCGTCAACAAATCGGGGGCGCACCATGTCGACGCATCGGCCTATGACATCGTTTACGTGTTTGCCGACGCCATGCGCCGTGCGGGTACAACGGGCGATCAGGCCAAGGTCAAGGCCGAGCGCGTGGCACTGCGCGATGCGCTGCGCGGCACGCAAATCACCGGCGTGACGGGCAACATCTGCTTTGGCAAAGACGGCGACTCCGAACTGCCGGCCTACATCATCCGCATCCGCAACGGTCAGCGCACGCTGCTCGACAGCCACGCGCCCGACGCTTGCAGCAAGTGATGAGCACCTCCGTATGGAGTCCGCAGGCCTTTACCGGCCTGCGCCTGGTCCTGGCCGGCGGCTGTGGCGGCATAGGCCGGCATCTGGCCGGTCAGGCCGCCGCGCTGGGCGCGCAGGTTCGGGTGCTCGATCTGCCCGCCTCGATTGAGCGCCACGGCGCCGAGCTGCCCTGCATCGCCATGGACGCCAAAGACCCCGATTCGGTCGATGCCGCCATGGCGCAGGCCGCCACCGAGCTCGGCGGAATTGATGCTTGCGTCAATCTGGTGGGCTATATGAGCGAGGCCAAGCCCTTGCAGCAGACGGCCACCGAGGTCTGGCAGGACATCATCCGCGGCAACCTAGATGCGGCCTTCTTTATCTCGCGCGCGGCCCTGCCCCATCTGCACCGCAGCGAGCGCGGCAACTTGCTGCATGTGGCCTCGGGTCTGGGTGCCTGGGCCAGGCCCATGTTCGGTGCCTACGGTCCGGCCAAGGCGGGCATGATCCTGCTCGTCAAGGAACTGGCACTGGAGAACGCGCCAAGGGTGCGGGTCAATGCGGTGGCCCCGGGTGCCGTCGACACCGCCTTCCTGCGCGGCGGCACGGGCCGATCAGACGAGTCGGCTCCGTCCAACCTGGACCAGGCGGCCTACACCCGGATGGTGCCCATGGGCCGCATTGCGCAGCCGCAGGACGTGAGCGATCCGATCTTGTTCCTGATCAGCCCGGCGGCGGCCTACATCACCGGGCAGACCTTGCCGATCAATGGCGGCACCTACATGCCCTGAAAACGCAGCCGCGCCTAGGTGCGGCTGCC
>CANHBU010000301.1 GCA_947458345.1 Comamonadaceae bacterium | reverse complement strand
ATTGGGTGACATCTATCGGGTCGGTGCGCAGGTGAGAAAGCCAACCCTTGGCGCGGCCTCCGTGATAATTGTGGCTGTCCCCATTGGAACGGGTCCGTCCGGCCCTCAAGCGCCATGCCTCATTTCGCCGACCAACGCGAGTGGAAGCTCGACGACTTCGACTTTGACCTGCCCGCCGAACTGATCGCTCAGCATCCGGCCCCCGAGCGCTCGGCCTCACGCCTGCTCGACGGCTGCCAGCCAAGTCCCTTTGACCGCCAGTTCCGGGAGCTTCCTGACCAGCTCGGGCCGGGCGATCTGCTGGTCTTTAACGACACGCAGGTGATCAAAGCCAGGCTGTTCGGGCGCAAAGCCACAGGCGGCCGACTCGAATTGTTGATTGAGCGCGTACTCGACGCCGGCAACGGACGAGTGGCCGCGCACATGAAGGTCAGCAAGAAGCCTGCGCCAGGCGCGGTGCTGGAGATGGACGGCGGCTTTGAGGCTCGGGTGCTGGGTCGATGGCCGCACGAGGACGGCCCGCTCTACCAGCTGGCCCTCAATGCCGACCCTTATGCGCTGATGGCCGCACACGGCCATGTGCCGCTGCCGCCTTACATCACGCATGAAGACACGGTCGATGACGAAGCGCGCTATCAGACGGTGTTTGCCGCTAAACCGGGGGCGGTGGCTGCGCCCACCGCTGCGCTGCATTTCGATCAGGGCGTGCTGCAAGCGCTGCAAGCGCGTGGCGTCGAGCGGGCGCAGATCACCTTGCATGTTGGTGCGGGCACCTTCCAGCCGGTCAAGACCGAGCGCATCGCGGACCACCTGATGCACCATGAACGCTTTGAAGTGCCCGCAGCCACACATGAGGCCATTGCGCGCTGCAAGGCCAGTGGGGGCCGGGTGCTGGCCGTCGGCACAACCACGGTGCGGGCACTGGAGTCAGCCGCTCATTTCGGGCCGGCCTGCGACGACACCAATATCTTCATCACGCCCGGCTTTGAATTCAAGGTGGTCGATCTGCTGCTGACCAACTTTCACCTGCCCAAAAGCACGCTGATGATGCTCGTCAGCGCCTTTGCCGGCTACGAACACATCATGGCCTTGTACCGCCATGCCATCGCCCAGCGCTACCGTTTCTTCAGCTATGGCGACGCCATGCTGCTCAGTCGCGCCCCGCGCGAATGAGCGCGTCGGCAAGGATGGCTGGGTCGGTGAACCAGATCTCATGACTGCCCTGGCACTCAACCAGACGGAACAGCCCCAGCCGCTCTGACAGACGCGGATGCCGGGGCATGCTGTGCGGCATGGCCGCGTCCTGCTGGCAATTCAGATACGACTTGCTAATTTGCAGCGCGGCCAGCCCATCGAACAACTGCTTGTAGTGCGGCGGCATCATGGCGTTGAGGCACTCGCCCGGATTGGGCACAAAGGCATTGACATAAACCAGGCGGGCGATGCGCTCGGGCATCCGGTCGGCTACCTGCGAGATGACCATGCCGCCGTAGCTGTGACCGGCCAGACGAACCTGGGTGAGATTGTTTGAACGCAGACAGTTGCAGACCGGTTGCGCCGCGTCAACGCTGCCGCCGCAATGGCCTGGGGCCGTAGGGCCGCCCCGGCGCACGTCCTCCTACACTCCCCCCATGCTCGAGTTCAAGCTTCTCAACACCGATACCGCCAGCCATGCCCGCCGCGGCACACTGACACTCAACCACGGCGTGGTGCAAACGCCGATCTTTATGCCAGTGGGCACCTATGGCACCGTCAAGGGCGTGATGCCGCGCAGCCTGCACGAGATGGGCGCGCAGATCATCCTGGGCAATACCTTTCACCTGTGGATGCGGCCGGGCCTGGACATCATGAAAAGCTTCGGCGGCCTGCACGGCTTTGAGCAGTGGCACAAACCCATCCTCACCGACTCAGGTGGCTTCCAGGTGTGGAGCCTGGGCGCGATGCGCAAGATCACCGAGCAAGGCGTGCACTTTGCCAGCCCGGTCAATGGCGACAAATTGTTCATGTCGCCCGAAGTCAGCATGCAGATCCAGACGGTGCTCAATTCAGACATCGTGATGCAGCTCGATGAATGCACCCCATACGAGACCCAGGGTCACATCACCACCGAGGTCGAGGCCCGTCAGTCCATGGAAATGAGCCGGCGCTGGGCGCTGCGCTCCAAGGATGAATTCGAGCGCTTGGGCAATCCCAACGCCCTGTTCGGCATTGTGCAAGGCGGCATGTTCGAGTCGCTGCGCCAGGAGTCGCTCGAGGCCCTGGTGGCCATGGACTTTCCCGGCTACGCCATTGGCGGGGTGAGCGTGGGCGAGCCCAAGGACTTGATGCGCCAGATCATGGCCCACACCCCGCACCGACTGCCGGTGCACAAGCCGCGCTATCTGATGGGTGTGGGCACGCCCGAAGACCTGGTGCAGGGCGTGGCCGATGGCGTAGATATGTTTGACTGCGTCATGCCCACCCGCAACGCTCGCAACGGCACGGTATTTACACGCTACGGCGACCTCAAGTTGCGCAATGCACGCCACAAAAGCGACCCGCAGCCGCTCGATCCAAGCTGCACCTGCTACGCCTGCGCAGGCCCCTCGGGCATCGCGTGGGAGCAGGGTGGACGCGAAGGCTTTTCACGCGCCTACCTGCACCACCTCGACCGCTGCGGCGAGATGCTCGGCCCCATGCTGACCACCATTCACAACCTGCATTACTACCTGAACCTGATGCAGGACATTCGGCAGTCGCTGGAGGCCGGCCGCTTCGCCAGCTTCAGGGCGCAGTTTCAGGCCGACCGGGCGCGCGGCTGCTGAAGCGGCGACCCAAGCGGACGAATCAAGCCGCCGGCGTGCCCTGAGCAGCTTGCCTCAAATCGACCTGAAGCTGTCCGCCGGCCAAGACATCGGCGTCATGGGCCGACTCGATCCAGGGCTCGGCCAGCGCGGCCTGGTACCACTGGCGCATGGCCGGCAGCTCAAGCAGGGTCTGCACGTAGGCGCTGCAGATGGCGTCAAGCGACAGGCTGTAGGTCTGCACGCGAAAAGCCGCCGGGCAAAAAAAGGCATCGACCGCGCCGAACTCGGCTCCGGCCAGGAAGGGCCCGCCAAAACGCTGCAGGCCATCGCGCCGCAAAGCCTGCAGCCGCTCGAGGTCAGGCGCCAGCGAATCCAGGGCCTCAGGCCGCAGGCGCACCCGCACGCCACAGCTCATGGAGCACACCTGTCGCAGGGTCTGAAAGCCCGAGTGCATCTCGGCCGCTGCGCTGCGCGCCCAGGCCCTGGCCCCAAGCGTCTGCGGCCAAACACCGCGCTGGTGCTCGGCCAGGTACTCGGCAATGGCCAAGCTGTCCCAGACCGTCAGGTCCCCATCGACCAGACAGGGCACCTTGCCACTGGGCGAGAACCCCTTGAAGCCGGTCGGACCACCACCCATCGGAAAGGGATGGAGCACCTCCTCAAAGCCGATGCCCAAGGTGCGCATCAGAACCCAGGGTCGCAGAGACCAGGACGAATAATTCTTGTTGGCGATGTGAAGCTTCATGGCAGACATGGCAAAAAATTCAGGCCTTGGGGCTGAGCCCGGACCCTGAATCATCGCTTATTGAAGCATCAAGGACCACACCCGCCTTCAGTGGAGCCCGGCTGCGCCACATGATTTCACAGT
>CANHBU010000300.1 GCA_947458345.1 Comamonadaceae bacterium | reverse complement strand
TGGCCCTGGCCTGCGACATGGTGCTCGCGGGCGAGTCGGCCGCCTTCATGCTGCCTTTTGCCAAGATCGGTCTGATTCCCGACACCGGGGCGTCGTGGGCGGTACCGCAGCGTTTGGGCCTGGCCCGCGCCATGGGCCTGGCCCTGACCGGCCACAAGCTGCAGGCGGCCAAGGCGGCGCAGTGGGGCCTGATCTGGGAGTGCCACCCCGACGATCAACTGGCCGCAGCCGTCGAGGCGCTGTGTGCCCAACTGACGCAACTGCCCACGCACGCGATGGTTCGCACCCGTCAGGCCATGCTGGCCGCGCAGGCCCACAGCCTGAACGAGCACCTGGCTTATGAATCCTTGCTGATGCACGAGCTTGGCTCGAGCGCCGATTACGTCGAAGGCGTGAGCGCCTTCCTGCAAAAGCGCCCCGCGCGCTTTGGCGGCGCCTGAGGCTGCCGGCCGCATCTTTGAACCCCAACACATCCTGCCCATGACCGACACCAACGATCCTTTAGTCGACGCCCAGGCCCTGGCCGAGGCCAGTGCGAACGCTTTGTGGTCACGCGACCGCGCCACGCAAGGTCTGGGCATGACCATCGACCGCATCGCACCCGGCCAAGCCCTGATGTCGATGCCGGTGCGGCCAGACATGCTCAACGGCCACGACACCTGCCATGGCGGCTTCATGTTTCTGCTGGCCGACAGCGCCTTTGCCTTTGCCTGTAACAGCTACAACCGCAACACGGTGGCCTCGGCCTGCCACATCGACTTTCTGGCGCCGGCCCGTCTGGGCGATGTGCTGGAGGCCGAGGCGATCGAGCGATCGCGCTCGGGCCGCACCGGCGTCTACGACATCACGGTGCGCGTGCGCGGCGGCAAGACCGTGGCCCTGTTTCGCGACAAGAGCTACCGCATCGAGGTCCAAGTGATTGCAGTCCAAGGCCTGAGCCCAGCGCACCGAGAACCAGCACAGGAGAGACCATGACCGTCCGGATTCCCCGTCCTGGCGATCTCGAGCCCATCGAGACAGCCAGCCGCGATGAGATCAGCGCCTTGCAGCTCGAGCGGCTGCGCTGGTCACTCAGGCACGCTTATGAGCAGGTGCCACATTACCGGCGCAAATTTGACGCCCATGGCGTGCATCCGGACGACTTGCGCAGCCTGGCCGATCTGGCGCGCTTTCCGCTGAGCACCAAGGCCGACTTGCGCGACAACTACCCCTTCGGCCTGTTCGCCGTGCCGCGCGATCAGGTGGTGCGCGTGCATGCCTCCTCGGACACCACCGGCAAACCCACTGTGGTGGGCTACACGCAGACCGACATCGACAACTGGGCCCACCTGATGGCCCGCTCCATTCGCGCCGCCGGCGGGCGCCGTGGCGACATGGTGCATGTGGCTTATGGCTATGGCCTGTTCACCGGCGGCTTGGGCGCGCATTACGGCGCCGAACGCCTGGGCTGCACCGTGGTGCCAATGTCGGGCGGGCAGACCGAAAAGCAGGTGCAGCTCATCGTCGACTTCAAGCCCGACATCATCATGGTCACGCCCTCGTACTCCCTGGTCATCGCCGAGGAGTTTGACCGGCTGGGCATTGCCCCCGAAGACATCTCGGTCAAGGTGGGCATCTTTGGCGCCGAGCCCTGGGGCGAGGGCATGCGCGGCGAGATCGAGCGCCGGCTGGGCCTCGATGCGGTGGACATCTATGGCCTGTCTGAAGTGATGGGCCCCGGCGTGGCCTGCGAGTGCATCGAAAGCAAGGACGGCCCGGTGATCTGGGAAGACCATTTCTACCCGGAGATCATCGATCCGGTCACCGGCGAGCCGGTGGCCGACGGGCAGGAGGGTGAACTGGTCTTTACCTCGCTGACCAAGCAGGCCCTGCCCATCATCCGCTACCGCACCCGCGACCTGACCCGCCTGCTGGCGCCCACCAGCCGGGCCTTCAGGCGCATGGGGCGCATCGTCGGCCGCTCTGACGACATGCTGATCGTGCGGGGCGTCAATGTGTTTCCGACGCAGATCGAAGAGCAGATCCTGCGCGAGCCCGAGCTGTCGGGCAATTACCAGATCGTGCTGACCCGCGAAGGCCACCTCGACAACGTGCAGGTGCGTTGCGAGCTGCAGCCAGCAGCCAGCGGCATCAGTGCTGACAAGCGCGCCGCCGTGGCGCGCTCGGTGGCCCATCACATCAAGACCCTGGTGGGCGTTTCCACCGATGTGCAGGTGATGGATTTCGGCGCCCTGCCCCGAACGCAAACGGGCAAGGCCCACCGCGTCTGGGACGAGCGACCGGCCTTGAAGTGAACCGTTGATTGATCAGGAGTTTTGTATGTACACCCAATCCATGAGTGTTCCCGATGAGGCCGGCAGCCGGACCGTCCAGCCCCTGCCGAGCACTGAGCCGGCCGATCGCATGGCGCGCTTTGACGCCTGCATCGATGCCGACGGCCGCATCGAGCCGCAGGACTGGATGCCCGAGGCCTATCGCAAGACGCTGGTGCGGCAAATCAGCCAGCATGCGCACAGCGAGATCGTGGGCATGCTGCCCGAGGGCAACTGGATCAGCCGCGCGCCCAGCCTCAAGCGCAAGGCCATCCTGATCGCCAAGGTGCAAGACGAAGGCGGGCACGGTCTTTACCTGTACAGCGCCGCCGAAACCCTGGGTACGAGCCGCGATCAGATGGTGCAGGCCTTGCACGAGGGCAAGGCCAAGTACAGCTCGATCTTCAACTACCCCACGCTGACCTGGGCCGATGTGGGCGTGGTCGGCTGGCTGGTTGACGGCGCGGCCATCATGAACCAGATTCCCCTGTGCCGCTGCAGCTACGGCCCCTACGCGCGGGCCATGGTGCGCGTGTGCAAGGAAGAGAGCTTTCACCAGCGTCAGGGCTACGAATCGCTGCTCGTGATGATGCGCGGCACACAGGCCCAGCGCGACATGGTGCAAGATGCGGTCAACCGCTGGTGGTGGAAGTGCCTGGCCATGTTCGGCCCGCCCGATGCCGACAGCCCCAACAGCGTGCAGGGCATGCGCTGGGGCATCAAGCGCGTGAGCAACGACGAGTTGCGCCAGCAGTTTGTCGACGCCACCGTGCCCCAGGCCAAGGTGCTGGGCGTGACCTTGCCCGACCCGCTGCTCAAGTGGAATGAAGAGCGCGGGCACCACGACTACGGCCCGATTGACTGGGACGAGTTCTGGCACACCGTCAATGGCAATGGGCCGTGCAACAAGGAACGGCTGGCCACGCGCGTGAAGGCGCACGAGGACGGCGCCTGGGTGCGCCAAGCAGCCCTGGCACACGCCCGCAAGCAGGAACAACGCCGCATGAAGGAGGCCGCATGATCGTCGACAGCTCTTCGCCTGGCCCGGCCGCGCTCAAGGAGTGGCCCCTGTGGGAGGTGTTCGTGCGCAGCAAGCAGGGGCTCGAGCACAAGCATTGCGGCAGCTTGCATGCGGCCGACCCGGCGCAGGCCCTGGTCATGGCTCGCGATGTCTACACCCGGCGGCAAGAGGGTGTGAGCATCTGGGTGGTGCCCAGCAAGGCCATCACGGCCAGCAGCCCGGACGACAAGGGCCCGCTGTTTGATCCGGCGGCCGACAAGATCTACCGCCACCCCACCTTCTACGACATTCCCCATGAAGTGGGGCATATGTGATGGACGCGCTCACGCTTG
>CANHBU010000299.1 GCA_947458345.1 Comamonadaceae bacterium | reverse complement strand
GTCGACATCCAGATGCGCACCAACGTGCTGCACATCTTCGCCATTGGCGACATCGTGGGCCAGCCCATGTTGGCGCACAAGGCGGTACACGAGGCGCATGTGGCCGCTGAAGTGATCGCCGGTGAACTGCAAGGCAACAAGGAGCTGGCCGCGGCTGCTTTCAACGCCCGCGTCATCCCAAGCGTCGCCTACACCGACCCGGAAGTGGCGTGGGTGGGCCTGACCGAAGAGCAGGCCAAGGCGCAAGGCATCAAGCGAGTCATTGGAAACATCGAAACTACTTTGCTCCGCAGCATGGCCACAGACCTTCTGAGTCAAATGCGGCCGACTGTGCTTCTGGCGTGGTGTTAGTAGCCTTGACGGATTTTCCAATGCAGTGGCATAAAATGGCAATCTCTGTCATTGTTTTGGAGTCTGCCATGTCCCTCAACGTCTCTTTGCCGCCAGAGCTTGAAAACCGCGTGCGCCAGCATGTCGAATCGGGGCTCTACAGTTCGTCCAGCGAGGTGATCCGGGAAGCACTGCGCCTGTTTGAAGCCTACCAAGGCATTCAGGCGGCTAACCTTGCGGCACTCAAGGCCGACATTGCCAAGGGCGTTGCCGATGTCAACGCCGGACGCGTGCGTGAAGTGAGCATGTCCAGCATCAAGGAGCGCGGCAGGGCCATCCGCGCAACACCCCAGTCAGACTGATGGCAGAACTGCTTTACTCTGCGAGCGCCGAAAGTGACTTGCTGGAGGCTTGGCTGTACGTGGCCGAAGACAGCGTTGCTGCGGCTGATCGCATGCTCGATCAGATAGATGCGCAAGCCAGCCTCTTGCTGGATCAACCGCTCATGGGGCGAGACCGGCGCGAACTCTCACCGGGCATCAGAAGTTGGCCAACTTCTACGCCGTACATCCTGTTTTACTTTCCTCATGCGCAAGGCATTGTTGTGGCACGGGTGCTGCACCACGCGAGAGACATTGAGGCCATCGATCACTGGCCTGCGCGCTGAGGCAACTGACAAGAAAAGGAACCCACCATGCACACGATCGCGACCCGGTCAAGGTCTGGGAAAGCATGAACGCCAAGCGTTTTGGCAAGATCATGATCAAGACCAAGACTATGTGCGTGCAGGCCACGCCAGAAGGCATTAAGGTGCAGTTTGAGGGTTTGGACGGCAGCAAGAGCCGCCGGGACCGGCCTGGGCATGGCGGGCAGCTTGCCGCGTGTGCCTCTGCCCACGCTTAGAAGGCCTAAGCCCGACCCTATTGACATCCGCGAGGCCCGGGCTTAATCTGCGAACAGCGTTCCACTAATGCGCGAAAGCAGATGAACCAATCCGGATCCAGGCGGACTTTGCTCATTCTTGAGCACCTGACGGACCAGCCCGATGGGGCGGGCCTGACGGAGATCTGCGTGGCATTGAATCTGCCCAAAAGCATCGGTCACAGACTCCTGGCCTTGCTGATGGAGTCGGGCTATGTGATGCAGCACAGCCCCAGTGGTCGATATGGCCTAACCCTGAAGTTGACCATGCTGGGTTTGCGTCACTACGTGCGCAGTGGCTTGGACGATCTCGCCCAGCCCGTCTTGGATCGCTTGGCGGCCGAGACGGGGGAGTTGGCGCGTCTGGCCGTGGTCGAGGGCGAGCGGCTGGTCTGGGTGGCCAAGGCCCAGGGCGCACGTTCGGGGCTGCGTTACGACCCCGATCTTGATCACGATACGGGCCACGACGTGGTTTTGCACGCGACGGCCACCGGCAAAGCTTGGCTCGCCACCTTGCCGCAGGCCCAGGCGATGCGCATCGCCTGGGCCACCGAACTGCACACCCCCCGGCGCTGTGGCCCCAACATTGCCACCAGCGTGCATGCTTTCGCGCAAATGCTCAAGGCCACCCGCCAGGCAGGCTTTGGTGTGGCGCTCGATGAAGGCGAGCCCGGCACGGCCGCCGTTGCGGTGGCTGTGGTCGAGCCCTCGGCTGCGGGGGCTGCGGTCGGCACCCTCAGTCTGGCCGGCCCGCTCTCGCGCTTTGGCCCGGAACGCCGCTCGTTTTTTGTGACCCGCTTGCACAGCGCGGCGCAGGAATTGGGTGGCATCTGGCCCTTGCGCCATCATCGTGCGATGGCGCCCGCTCAAGCACCTGTCAAAACCGCCCGACCCAGACTGAGCAATCCGCATGTCCGAACTCGCACGCCCGTCCTATGAAGGGCCGCTGGAATTGTCCAGCGCTCTTTCGCAATACCGGTTGCTGCCTTTTCACGAGGCAGACTTCACCCTCGATGGCCCGCGCGCCGATGCCCAGTACCGTGATCTTGGCCTGGCACAGGCCACGGGCGGGCGTATCGGTGCCAAGCACATCCGGGCCGTCAAGCCTTTCACGCAAGAAACCGGATGGCATTGGCACGACATGACGGGGCATTTTGTCTACGTGCTCAAAGGCTGGATCAGCTTTCGTTTTCAGGGCGTTGCTGAGACTGTGACGGTGCACGCTGGGGGCAGTCTGTGTCAACCCGCCGGCGTGCCTCACAACGTGATCGCGCGATCGGATGACCTCGAGCTTATTGAAATCAACCTGCCCGCGCAATTTGGCACCTTTGATGTCGCGGGCTCCAACGAAAAGGCGGTGCAACCTTGAACGTCCAGACCCGCAGCACCCGCCCCGCCCTGAGGGCTTCGACCCGGCGCTGGATCGGCGCCTTGCTGATGTTCCTGGTGCTCTTTGTGCTCTGGGAACTGGCGGTCAAGCTGCTGGGCATCAAGGAATACCTCTTGCCCCCGCCGAGCAAGATTTGGTCGGAATTTCTCAAGCGACAAACCGTGGTGGCCGGTGCGGCCTGGACCACCACGGTGGAGATCGTCGGTGGCTATTTGCTGGCGGTCGTCGTCAGCATTCCTCTGGCCATGTCGATCGCCTACTCGCGCTTTGTGGAAAACACGGTCTACCCGGTGATCGTGTTCCTGCAGATCATCCCCAAGATCGCGATTGCGCCGCTGTTCATCATTTGGCTGGGATTTGGTTTGCTGCCCAAGTTGCTGATCGTGTTTTTGCTGTGCTTTTTCCCCATCGTGGTCTCGAGCGTGGCCGGCTTCAAATCGGTCGATCCCGATGTGATGGACTTCGCCCGATCGACCGGCGCAAGCGCGAGCCGGATGTTCTTCAAGATCCGCTTGCCGCAGGCATTGCCCGAGATCTTTACGGGCCTGAAGATCGGTGCGGCCTTGTCGGCTACAGCGGCCGTGGTGGCCGAGTTCGTGGCCTCCGACCGCGGCCTGGGCTATTTGCTGCAGCAATACAACGGGCAACTCGAGACCCCGATGGTCTTTGCCATCATCATTTTGCTCAGCATCATCGGGCTGGCGATTTACTATTTTGTCGAACTTGTTGAGCGTCTGGTCATCCCCTGGCATGTGGCTCAGCGCCCTACAGAGATGACCGGGATTTGATGTCGTTTGGGAAGTGAGCAATCAAAGGAGACAGCTATGAACATGAGACGCAAGATTGGAAAAGCGGTTTTTGGCCTTGCCCTGGCTTTGCCCATGGTGCTGGGCGTCAAGGCTCAGGCACAGGACAACGTGTCCTTGCGGCTGAACTGGTATCTCGGCGGCTTGCATGTGCCCTTCTACTACGGCGTGGACCGGGGGTTTTACAGGCAGGAGGGCATCAACCTGACCATCAATGAGGGCCGCGG
>CANHBU010000298.1 GCA_947458345.1 Comamonadaceae bacterium | reverse complement strand
GGTCTGACCGTACACATTCAGGGGCGCAGGCGCGTCGGTCTCCAGCCAGGGCCGGCTGCCGCTGCCGTCGAAGACATAGTCGGTGCTGAAGTGCACCAGCCAAGCACCCAGGGCTTGGGCCTGGCGCGCCAACTCGCCGACCGCAGTTGCATTGATCAAACGGGCCAGCTCCGGTTCGCTCTCGGCCTTGTCGACGGCCGTGTGCGCGGCGGCGTTGACGATGACTTGCGGGGCCAGGCTGCGCACGGTTTGCAGCAACTGCTGCGGCCGGGTGAAGTCCCCGCAGCCATCGGTGCTGTCCCAGTCGAGCGCCACCACCTGGCCCAAGGGCGCCAAGCTGCGCTGCAATTCCCAGCCCACCTGGCCGCCCTTACCCAGGAGCAAGATCTTCACGCGCTCGCCCCATACTGGGTTTGCACCCAGTCGCGGTAGGCCCCGCTTTGCACCCGCTCAACCCAGCCGGGGTTGTCGAGGTACCAGCGCACCGTCTTGCGGATCCCGCTTTCAAACGTCTCGGCCGGCTTCCATCCCAACTCCTCGTCCAAGCGCGAGGCATCGATTGCATAGCGCCGGTCATGGCCGGGGCGATCGGTGACATGGGTGATCTGGCTGCGGTAAGACTGGCCGTCAGAACGGGGGCGCAACTCGTCGAGCAAACCGCAAATCGTGTGAACGATGTCGATATTGGCCTTCTCGTTCCACCCGCCCACGTTGTAGACCTGGCCGACACGGCCGGCCTCCAGCACCCGGCAGATCGCACTGCAGTGGTCCCTGACGTAAAGCCAGTCGCGAATCTGCAAGCCGTCGCCGTAAACCGGCAGGGGCTTACCGGCCAGCGCGTTGACGATCATCAGCGGGATCAGTTTCTCGGGGAAATGGTAGGGCCCGTAGTTGTTGCTGCAGTTGGTGGTCAACACCGGCAGTCCATAGGTGTGGTGGTAAGCCCGCACCAAGTGGTCACTGCCGGCCTTGCTCGCCGAATAAGGGCTGTTGGGCTCATAGCGGTGGTTCTCGGTGAACGGCGCATCGGCAGGAGCGAGCGAGCCGTAGACCTCGTCAGTCGAGACATGCAGGAAACGAAAATCCTGCCGGCTCTGCCCGTCCAGGGCGCTCCAGTAATGCCGCACCGCCTCGAGCAGGCTGAAGGTGCCCACCACATTGGTCTCGATAAAAGCCGCAGGCCCCAGAATGGAACGGTCCACATGGGACTCGGCCGCGAAATTGACCACGGCCTTGGGCCGGTGCTCGGCCAGCAAACGCCCCAGCAAATCGGCATCGCCAATATCACCCTGCACAAAATGGTGCCGAGCGTCACCCTGCACGCTGGCCAGGTTTTCCAGGTTGCCAGCGTAGGTGAGCTTGTCGAGATTGACGATGGGCGGCGCTTCAGGCTGGGCAAGCCACGCAAGCACAAAGTTGCTGCCGATAAAGCCGGCACCACCGGTCACAAGGAGGGTCATGGGGGGTTCCAGGTCCAGTCAATTGGACCCAAGCGCACCATTTTAGCCAGCGCCACCTGCCTGCCAAGGCCGCGTGGCGGACCGCACCGCCCTGAACTGACCGCGGATTGGGCCCTCAGGCGACCGGCGCGGGCGGTGCGCTGTCTGAGCGCGCCTCGTCCAGGCACCGTCCGAGGCGGCTGAAGTAGTCCTGGGTCAAAACGGTCGGCCGCACATACTTGACGCGGTTGTCGACCTCGTCGGACACCAGCACGATCATGCCCTTGCTGCGCAAGGACTTGAGTCGCCGGTGAGCGGTCGTCGAGGACACATCTCGCGAAAGGCCCATGGCCTGCAGCACCGTCAAGGCGCGATCCTGGTGCCAAAGCTCGGCGAACTGGTTGAGCAGCCGCTCCTCAACCGGATCGAGAGCCGGAAAATCGGGCAACTCGCGCACCGCTCGGGCCAGATTAAGAAAGCGCAGATAAAAATCTGCATACAGCGAATTGGCCACAACAGATGCCCCAGATGTTTTACCCATGAAAGATCATAGATCGTTCGAAAAATTCCTGCTACAACAATAAATCGGCAGGCCAACTTAGAGTCGCCTGCCTACCTAAGGTGGCCGGTAAACGATAGAGTAGTCAAAGGAGGAACCATCGTGACTAAAAAGTATGACAATCCCGCGGTCGATGCGGCTGAAAAGGTTCGTGAATCGGCGCAGCAAATCTGGCTCGCTGGGCTCGGCGCATTTGCAAAAGCGCAACAGGAGGGCAGCAAAGTCTTCGAAGCGCTGGTCCAAGACGGCGTCAACCTGCAGCGCAAGACGCAGACTGTGGCACAAGAGCGCATGGCTGAAGCGACCGAGCGCATCACCGAAATGGCAGACGGTCTGAGCAGCAAGGCCGGTCAGCAATGGGGTCGGCTCGAAGGCATCTTCGAGGAGCGCGTCGCACGCGCACTGAGCGGGCTGGGGGTGCCCTCAGCCAGCGAGCTGCAGGCCCTGAGCGAACGCGTGCAAACGCTCGAGCAGCAAGTGCAGGCCCTTTCAAAACCGCCGGCGTCTCGCACGCGAGCCAAAACCAGCGGCCCAAAGGTCTCCCGAAAAGCCGCCGTCGCGCCCCGCAAAACCCCGGCTCGGCGCAAAGCCCCAGGCTGAAGCACGGCCGCCGCAGCGGGCGCCACAAGGTCGGCCCCTTTGCAGGCTCGGGCCGCTCAGGTAGAGTCAAACACTCACAGCAGCAGGAACAGGGCATGGTCAGAAAAGCGCCTCGGCGTACCGCGCAGCGCATTCTGGAGACGGCGCTGGAGATGTTCAACCGCTTTGGCGAGCCGAACGTCTCGACCACAGCCTTGTCGGCCGAGTTGGGCATCAGCCCGGGCAACCTGTACTACCACTTCCCGGCCAAGGACGAATTGGTCAACGCCCTGTTCGAGCGGCACCGCGCGGCGCTCGCTCCCCTGCTGGCCGCAGGCGGCGAGGTGCGCGATGTCGAAGATGCCTGGTTTTTTTTGCACTCCCTGTTTGAAAACCTGTGGGAGCACCGCTTCATTTACCGCAATCTCAACGATCTTCTCAGCCGCAACCGGCACCTGGAAACCCAGCTGCAGGCGCTGATCGAGCAGATGGTGGCCTCGCTGCGCAATTTGCTCGATTCGATGCGCCAGCAGGTGCTGAGCCTGCCCTCGCGCGAGGTGCCCACCTTGGCCACCAGCATGGTGGTGCTGCTGACCTACTGGCTCAGCTTCGAGTACGCGCGCGATCCGCGGCGGGCGCTCGAGCCCGAACATGCGCAGGCGGCGCTCTTGCGCGGCGCCAGCCACGTCCTTGGCCTGCTGGGCCCCTACCTCGAGCAGGAGCAGCGCCAGCACCTGCAAGCGCTGGCCGGCGTCTATGCGGGCCCGCGCGCCTGAACCCGATGAAAAACCCGACCCGAAACCCTATCGAGCGCCCCGGCACAAGGCAGGCCACAGCATGAACCCAATGCCCCCCAGCGCGCCCTCGACGCTTGACGTGACCGTGCGCGGCGCCTGTCCGCATGACTGCCCCGACACCTGTGCCTTGCTGACCACCGTGCGCGAAGGCCGCGTCGTGCAGGTACAGGGCAATCCTGAACACAGCCACACCGCTGGCGTGCTGTGCACCAAGGTCTCGCGCTATGCCGAGCGCACCTACCACAGCGAACGGGTGCTGCAACCGCTCAAACGCAGCGGGCCCAAGGGCAGCGGTCAATTTGAGCCCATCGG
>CANHBU010000297.1 GCA_947458345.1 Comamonadaceae bacterium | reverse complement strand
CCCATCGGCTGGCATGCCCAGGCGTTTTGGTTGTTTGCTGCGGCCGGGGTGTGCGCCACCTTTATGGGGCGCTGGCTGTTTTATGAAGCGGTGGCGCGTTTCGGGCCGGAGCGCACCAGTGTGTTTCAGATCGGCATCCCGGTCTTTACGGCTGCCTTGGCCTGGCTCTTGTTTGACGAGCGACTCAGTGCGCAGGCCTTGCTGGGCATGAGCATGGCGGTCATCGGTCTGATGATCGTCGGTTACAAGCGCGGCGCCAATGCGCCGCGCTCGCCCGGCGGTCAGCTGTCGGTGGTTCACTCGCTGCTGGCGCTGGGCTTTGGCAGCTCTTTGGCTTATGCCAGCGGCAACCTGATGCGCGGCTACGCGGTGCGCGAGTGGCCTGAGCCGGTGATCGGCGCTCTCGTGGGTGCAGTGGCCGGACTGATCCTGCACCTAGCGGTTACGCCCGGCAAGCGCGATTTGCTGCCGCAGTTGATGCGCTCCAACCGGCGTGGCTTTTGGCTCTTTGTGGTGGTTGGGATGGGCAATATTGGCGGCCAAGTCTTCATGATTGGCGCGATGCGGCACATTCCGATCAGCGTCACGGTCTTGCTGACCATGTGCACGCCCTTGCTGGTCTTCCCGCTGAGTCGGTGGATGTTTGCCAACAGCGAACCATGGACCTTCAAGCTCATCGGCGGCAGCTTTCTGGCCATGGCCGGCGTGGTGCTGGTGGTGCTGCGCTGAAGTTCGCCGCGACGCTGGACTTTGGCTGCGGCGAAGGGCACACTAGACCTCTTTCAAACCCACTTCTTTATGGGCAGACAAGTTCTGATCATTGGCATGCACCTGGCTCGCAGCACGCGGGGCAGGCCTTGCGCGCCTCCGGCTCAAGTGCACTGATTCGTCGGTTTGCGTTTGTTTTTTCCGGAGGTTTTATGAGTGATGTCTTGGACAACCCCATGGGGTTGTGTGGTTTTGAATTCGTCGAGTTTGCGTCCCCCGAAGCCGGGGTGCTTGAGCCCCTTTTTGAGCGCATGGGTTTTACCCTGCTGGCGCGGCACCGTTCTAAGGACGTGGTGCTTTATCGCCAGGGGGATATCAATTTCATTGTCAATCGCGAGCCCAGGAGTCTGGCGTCTTACTTCGCGGCCGAGCACGGGCCTTGCGCCTGCGCGCTGGCTTTTCGCGTCGAGGATGCGCACCACGCTTATGCGCGGGCCCTGGACCTTGGCGCGCAGCCGGTCGATGTGCCCACCGGGCCGATGGAATTGCGTCTGCCGGCCATCAAGGGCATAGGCGGCGCGCCGCTGTACCTGATCGATCGCTTCGAAGAGGGCAAGAGCATTTACGACATCGACTTTGAATTTATCGAAGGCATCGATCGCCATCCGCAGGGTCACGGCCTGTACCGGATCGACCACCTGACCCACAATGTTTACAAGGGCAGGATGGCTTTTTGGGCGCAGTTTTACCAGCGCATCTTCAATTTTCGGGAGATGCGCTACTTTGACATCCAGGGCCAGCACACCGGTTTGACCAGCCGCGCCATGACGGCGCCCGATGGCCTGATTCGTATTCCGCTCAACGAAGAGTCGGGTCGCAGCGGCGGGCAGATCGAAGAATTCCTCATGAAGTTCAATGGCGAGGGCATCCAGCACATTGCCTTGTTGACCGATGACCTGCTGGCCACGGTGGACTCCTTGCAGATGGCCGGTGTGCCTCTGATGAGCGCGCCCAACGACATCTATTACGAGATGCTGCAAGAGCGCCTGCCCGGACACGGCGAGCCGGTGTCTGAGTTGCAGGCCCGTGGCATCTTGCTCGATGGCTCCACCGCTGGCGGTGAAAAGCGGCTGCTGCTGCAGATCTTTAGCCAGGCTTTGCTGGGCCCGGTGTTTTTTGAGTTCATCGAGCGCAAGGCCGACGAGGGCTTCGGCGAGGGCAATTTCAAGGCCCTGTTTGAGAGCATGGAGCGCGATCAGATCCGGCGCGGGGTGCTCAGCGCCTGAGTGGACTGGCTAGTGGACCGGCTCATGGGCCCTAGTCGCAGTCAGCCCAATGCGCGGCGCAGCGCCGCTGCGCAGACCTCGATGGCGGTACTCGACTCGGCGACGGTTTTGCCCAGCAGCAAAAAGCCGTGGATCTGGCGTTCAAAGCACAGGTATTGGGTAGGCACTCCAGCAGCTGAAAGGGCATCGGCATAGAGCAGGCCGTCGTCGCGCAGCGGGTCAAAGCCGGCGGTCAGCACCAAGGCCGGCGGCAGGCTGTGCAGGCTGGGCGCAAGCAGGGGCGAGGCGCGCCAGTCGTCCAGCTGTCCGTCTGGGCCCATATAGGCCTGGATGTAGGCTGCCATGCCCGCCCGTGTCAGGCCGCGCCCTTCGGCATGGGCCTGATAGCTCGGTGTGTCGGTGCGCATGACGATGGTCGGGTAGATCAGCAGCTGAAACACCGGGGCGTTTGGCTGGCCCCGCAATCCCAGACAGGCCGCCGCCGCCAGATTGCCGCCCGCGCTGTCGCCCGCCACAGCGATGCGCTCAGGCGCGATACGCAGCTCGATCGCGTGCTTGAGCAGCCAGGCGTGGGCGGCCAGCGCGTCATCGTAAGCGGCCGGGAAACGGTGCTCGGGCGCGAGCCGGTAGTCCACCGAAAACACGGCGCAGCCGGCGGCATTGCTCAGCGCCCGGCAGACCCCGTCATGGCTGTCGATGCTGCCCACCATCCAGCCGCCGCCATGCAGGTAGATCAAGGCCGGCAGCACCTGGTCGGCGCTGGCCTGCGCCGGCCGGATTTCGCGCACCACGATCTCAGAGTCATCCCGCGCGAGCCTGTGGTCGCGGCTCAGTGAGACGGGCTCCTGCGCCGGCTCGGTGAAGTGCCGCCGACTCAAGTAGAGCGCGCGCAACTGCGCCGGTGAGGGATTGACCCCGGCCTGGGCGTTGTGGGTGGCCAGCGCTTTGAGAGCGAGTTCAGCTTGGGGGTCGAGCATGGTGTGGTTCTGGGTGGGGTTTCCAAGCCGATTCTAGGGGGGCGGCTTTTGGGAATATGGCGCTTGCTCTCGGCTGGCGTATGGCCGGAAATTTGGGCTTGCGCCCTGGGCCCGCCAGGGCGCTGGAATGTGCAGCTGTGTCTTCACCCTTGGCACCAAGGGCGCGCCGAGCGGGAGTGGGGTAGGCCCGGCCGGCGATTTCTGTGTACCCGCAGCATGAGCCGGCCGGGCCTACCCCACTTAAGCGGGGCAGGGCGCTTACTTGTATGAAGCGATTGGCCAATGCGCTTTTGACACCAGGCGCAGCCCGGGGCCCTCGGCCGCCCCGGCCTGTCGCTGCGGTGACTGCCTGGCTCTCGTGAACCGGCGGCGGCCGGTCTTACACTGGGCCATCGAAGTGTCCTGGAGAACCCCGCCATGAGCCAGACCGATCTGCTTGAACTCGCGCGCAAGGTGCGCCGTCTGGATGACCGCCAGCAGTTGGCCGAACTGATCTCTCGGTACGGTATGGCGGTGGACGACCGCGACTTCAACACCATCGCGCGTTTGTTCGCGGCCGACGGCGTGTTCAACGGCGTGCAGGGGCGCTCGGCCGTGGTCGACTTTTCCCGCGAGCGACTGGGGGCCTACACCGCCACCACGCATTACGCCCACTCCTGGCATTTCGACTTTGATTGCGACGACCGAGCCCGGGGCGCCGTTAACGCCCACGCAGAGTT
>CANHBU010000296.1 GCA_947458345.1 Comamonadaceae bacterium | reverse complement strand
GGCTGCGCCTCGTGAGCGACGAGATGAGGCCCTATTTTTACGCTGCCATGGTGGCGCTCGTGCTGCTGGCCCTTGCCAGCTTGCGTCGCCTGGCCTTGTCGGGGCAGGGCGCTGCCTTGCAGGCCTTGCGCGATGCACCGATGCGCGCGCATGCCAGCGCCTTGCCCGTCGCCGCGCTGAAGTACCGGGTGTTTTTGTACAGTGCCGCTTTGGCTGGCTTGGCCGGCGCTTTGTTTGCCGCGCACAAGGGCACGGTGTTTCCTTCTGCCGCATCCGTGGCCACTTCGGTCGACGCCTTGCTGGTGGTCTTGCTGGGCGGGGTACACCAGTTGTGGGGCGCGGTGGCTGGCAGCACCTTGCTGCACGTGGCCTCTGCGCTGCTCGGTCGGGATCTGCCTTATTGGCGCGGCTTTCTGGGTGTGGTGATCATGCTGGTGATGCTGCTCTCGCCCTCGGGCCTCTTGTCGGCTTTGGGCCCGGCTTGGGCCCGGCTGATGGCCGGCCTGCGCGGCCGGAGGCGGTCATGAGTCAAGCGCTGCTGCAAGTGCGCGATCTGGTGCGCCACTTTGCCGGTGTCCGCGCGGTCGATGGCGTCAGCCTGGACATCGATGCCGGCCAATGCGTGGCGCTCATCGGCCCCAACGGTGCGGGCAAGTCGACCTTGTTCGCCTGTTTGGCCGGCCAGCAAAATCCCACCTCGGGGCAGGTGCTGTGGTTGGGGCGCAGCCTGCTGGGCAAGTCACCGAGTCAGCGGCTGGAGATGGGCGTGGGCCGCAGCTTTCAGGTCGCTCAGGTGTTTGAGGCCCTGACCGTGCTGGCCAACGTTCAGCTGGCCTTGCAGGCACGCGCGGCTGCCGTTTCGGCGTGGCAGGCGCTGGCTCTTTGGCAGACCGAGCAGGCCATGGCCTTGCTTGCGCAAGCGGGCCTGGCCGAGCTGGCTGGGCAGATTGCAGGCAGCTTGCCCTACGGAGCTAAAAAGCGGCTCGAGCTGGCCATTGTGCTGGCCGGGCAGCCCCGCCTGCTGCTGCTCGATGAACCGGCAGCAGGGCTGGCCGAGCAGGAGCGCGTGCGTCTGATGGCTTGGGTGCGCTCACTGGTGCATCAGGGCTTGGCCGTGCTTTATACCGAGCACAACATGGATGCGGTGCAGGGGGTGGCCGATCGGGTGCTGGTGCTCATCGAAGGCCGACTGGTCGCTCAGGGACGATTCGACGAGGTCGCGGCCGATCCCTTTGTGCAGGCGCGCTACCTCGGCCGCTTCCGCGAGGACATGCGCCATGCTTGAGCTGCGCCAGTTGCAAGCGTTTTATGGTCCGGCGCAGGCGCTTTTTGGCGTCGATTTGCAGATGCAGGCGGGCCAAATGGTGGTGCTCCAGGGCCTCAATGGTGCTGGCAAGTCAACCTTGCTCAAGTCGGTCATGGGTCTTGAAGTGAGCACGATCGGCGAGGTGCGCCTGCGCAGTGTGCAAGGCCAGATGGTGGAGGTCGGCCAGTGGAGCAGTCACCGCAGAGCCCGCGCCGGCTTGGGCTATGTCGCAGAAGACCGCCGGCTGTTTACCAGCTTGAGCGTGCGTGACAACCTGCGTGTGGCTGGCGGTGCGCGCTGCGCCGACCGGATGGCCTGGGTGCTTGACCGCTTTGCCTTGCTCAAGCCCATGATCGATCGCCGCGCCGGTTTGATGAGTGGTGGCGAGCAGCAAATGCTGGCGGTGGCCCGCACCTTGATGACCGAGCCACGCTTGCTTTTGCTCGATGAGCCTTGTGAGGGCATTTCACCGGTGCTGGTCGATGCCCTGGTTCAGGTGCTGCTTGACCTGCGCGCCCAAGGTCTGGCCTTGCTGGTGGCCGAGCAAAACCGTGTGCTGATGCGGTCGGCCGATCGTCTGCTGGTGCTGGTTGCGGGTAAAGTGCAGGGTCCGCAGCCCAGCCTGCCTGAACCTGATTGAGGAATTGCCCATGTCCCTGACCACCACCGCCTCTGGTTTGCAATACGAAGACACGGTCCTCGGCACCGGCGCCACCGCCAAGGCCGGCCAATATGTGCGCGTGCACTACACCGGCTGGCTTTATGAGGGCGGCCAGGCCGGCATGAAATTTGACTCGAGCAAGGACCGGGGCGAGCCCTTCGAATTTGCGCTCGGTGCAGGCCAGGTGATTCGCGGCTGGGACGAGGGTGTGCAGGGCATGTCGGCCGGTGGCACGCGTCGGCTCATCATCCCCGCCGATTTGGGCTACGGCGCCCGCGGCGCCGGTGGTGTGATTCCGCCCAACGCGACCTTGTTGTTTGAAGTCGATTTTCTTGGCTCGTCCTGAAGCCGCAAGCCAGGCCGGTGCGTCATGATCATCAGCAGTTTGCTCGACACCGATCTGTACAAATTCACCATGATGCAGGTGGTGCTGCATCAGTTCCCGGGCGCGCAGGTGGAGTACCGCTTCAAGTGCCGCAACGCGGGCGCGTCGGGTGTGCAGCCCCTGGCGCCCTACGTGGCACAGATTCGCGAGGAAATCAGTGCCTTGTGCAGCCTGAAGTTTCAGGACGCGGAGCTCAATTACTTGCGCTCGATGCGTTTCATCAAGAGCGATTTTGTCGACTTCCTGGGCTTGTTCCGTCTCAACGAAAAATACATCCAGGTCAGCGCCTTGCCCAGCGGCGAGATTGACATCACGATCCGTGGCCCCTGGCTGCACACCATTTTGTTTGAGATCCCGGTGCTGGCCATCGTCAACGAGGTCTATTTCCGCAACACCCACCAGCTGCCCGATTTCATGGAGGGCCGTCGCCGGCTCGATGACAAGATCGCCCAGCTGCAGGTGCCCGACCTGCAGGCGCTGAAGATCGCCGACTATGGCACCCGGCGCCGGTTTTCCTTGGCCTGGCACGAAGAGGTGCTGCGCACGCTCAATGCGCGACTGGGCTCGGGGCCGCATGGGCAGTTCGCGGGAAGCAGCAATGTGCTCTTTGCGATGAAGCTCGGGCTCACCCCCTTGGGCACCATGGCTCATGAGTATTTGCAGGCCTGCCAGGCGCTCGGCCCGAGGTTGCGCGACAGCCAGGTCTTTGCCTTTGAGTCCTGGGCCCGGGAGTACCGCGGCGATCTGGGCATCGCGCTGTCCGATGTTTACGGCATGGACGCGTTCCTGCGCGACTTCGACATGTATTTCTGCAAGCTCTTTGACGGCGCGCGCCACGACAGCGGCGATCCGTTTTCATGGGGCGAGCGCCTGATTGAGCATTACCGCAGCAACCGCGTCGATCCGCGCACCAAGACCCTGATTTTTAGCGACGCGCTCACGGTTCCGCGCACGATCGAGCTCTACCGGCGCTTTAGCGGCCGCTGCCAGCTCGCCTTCGGCATCGGCACCAACCTGACCAACGACCTGGGCTGCGAGCCTTTGCAAATCGTGATCAAGATGGTGCAGTGCAATGGGCAGCCGGTGGCCAAGTTGTCCGATACACCGGCCAAGAACATGTGCGAGGACGAGAAATACCTGGCCTACCTGCGCCAGGTCTTTGAGATTGAGTCGGGCGCCTGACGGCCCTGGCCTGCCCCGCAGGCACCGCTTTTGTCACAATACTGAGCTTTTCGGAGTGGATTGACGCATATGAAATATCTGCTGAGCGTTGCCGGTCGCAGCTTGTTGGCGCTGTTGCTCGTGGCCCCAGGCCTGGCGAGCGCGGCCAACATAGACGGCAGCAGCTTGGGGCCCTGGTGGGGCCTGCCTT
>CANHBU010000295.1 GCA_947458345.1 Comamonadaceae bacterium | reverse complement strand
GAGGGCACGCTCAAGCAAAGCCAGTTTGCGGGACAGTTTCTGGTGGTGCAGTCCACGGGGGGGCTCTACAGCCTGGGCGAGGCGCGCAGCGATTGCGTGCGCATGATGGAGTCGGGTCCAGCCGCTGGTGTGATTGGCACGCAGGCGCTGTGCGAGGCCATGGGGTTGAGCCACGCGATCGCTTTTGATATGGGCGGAACCACCGCCAAGGCCGGCGTGGTGCGCGACGGTCAGGCGCTGGTGGCCAACAGCGTCATGATCGGTGGCTACTTGACGGGCTTGCCTTTGCTCACGCCCATGATCGATATTCACGAGGTGGGCACGGGTGGCGGCAGCATTGCCAGTCTGAGTGCCACGGGCGCGCTGCGGGTCGGCCCCCGCAGTGCCGGCGCAACGCCTGGGCCGGTGTGCTACGGGCTTGGCGGCACCGAGCCCACAGTGACCGATGCGAACTTGCTACTTGGCCGGCTTGACCCTAAGCATTTTTTGGGCGGCGAAATGGCGCTCGACAAGGCGGCCGCCCATCGCGCCATGAAGGCGCGCATCGCCGATCCGCTGCGCCTGTCGGTGACGGCCGCTGCAATGGGCATTTTGCGCATCGCAGCCGCTTCGATGTCGCATGCGGTCAAGGGGGTCACCACCGATCGCGGCCTCGATCCAGGCGCCTTTCCCAATTTGTTCGCCTACGGAGGCGCTGGACCCTTGCATGCCACCCTGGTCGCGCGCGAATTGGCTTTGCCGCGGGTGATCATTCCGCGCGCGCCTGGGCATTTCTCGGCCTTCGGTATGCTTTTGGCCGACTTTCGCAAGGACGTGGTGCGCACGCAGTTCACGAGCTTGGCCCAAAGCAGTGTCCGGAAGTTGTCGCAATGGTTCAACGAGATCGAGACGCAGGCGCGCGGCTCGCTCAAGGCCTCGCAGCTGCGCGCGAGCAAGGTCGTGGTACAGCGTTTCCTGGATATGCGCTATGTTGGGCAGGAGCATGCGGTGACGGTGGAGATCCCGGCATCGGCTTTTGGCGACAGCAGCAAGTCCCTCATCAAGCAGGCTTTTGACGAGGCCCATCGCGAGCGCTACGGCCGCGGCTCGCCGTCTGAGCCCGCTGAAATCGTCAGCATCCGCAGCGTGCTGACGGGTGTGCTCAAAAAGCCCTTGCTCGAGCAGCTGCCCGCAGGTGGCAGAACGCCGCCGCGCGCGGCCTGGGTCGGCGAGCGCCGCGCCTACTTTAGCGACGGCGGCTGGCTGGCCACCCCCGTCTGGCGGCGCGAGGAGCTCAAGGCGGGCAATGTGATTCGGGGCGCCGCCCTTATTGAAGAGCACGCCAGCACCACCGTGCTGCAGCCCGGCGATGTGCTGCGCGTCGACGCCCTGGGCAATTTGTGCATTGCCATCGCTCAAGGAGGCCCAGCATGAGCCCACGTCAGCCAGTCAAGCCCGCTCGGGCCAGCAAGGGCGCAGCCTTGCGCCGAGCCTCGCCATCGATGCCGCGGGGCAAGGCTGCCGCCCGGATCGATCCGGTGACGGTCGAGCTGGTTCGCAACAGCCTGGTTGCGGCCACCGAAGAGATGAAGTCGGTGCTCATGCGCACGTCCTACAACATGATCATCTACGAGGCGCTCGATTTCACAGTCGGCCTGTTCGATCGGCAAGGCCAGACCTTGTCGATCGGACTGGGCTTGCCGATGTTCATTCGCGGCATGAGCGATGTGGTCAAGGGCAAGCTGGCGCATTGGGGGCACGAGCAAATCCACCCGGACGACATCTTGCTGACCAACGATGCGTATGTGACCGGCGCCCATCTGAACCACCTGACGTTTTCCATCCCCATCTTCCATGGCGGGCAGATCGTGGCCTTTGCCACCTGCATGGCGCACTGGCAAGACATCGGCGGAATTCTCAACGGCGTGACCACCGACATTTATGCCGAAGGTCTGCAGATTCCCTACGTCAAGTACCACCGCAAGGGCGTGCTCAACGAGGAGCTGCAGGAGCTGATCTTGATGAATGTGCGGCGCCGCGACCGTGCGGCCGGCGATCTGCAGGCGCAGCTGTCGGCCTGCCGGGTGGGCGTCAAGCATGTACAGCACATGCTCGAGCGCCACGGACTGGCGGCCTGGCAGGCCGCGCTTGAGAGCATCATGGACCACACCGAAGCTGAAGCCCGTGCGGTGGTCAAGGCCATGCCCGACGGTGTCTATGAAGCCGAGTCCTTCATGGACGATGACGCGGTCGATCTCAATCAGCCGGTGCCCATCCGCGTCAAGGTGACCATCCGCGGCGAGGAGATGACCGTCGATCTGTCGGGCATGAGCCCGCAGGTGCGCGGGTTTTTCAACTCGGGCGCCGGCGTGGCTTGTGCCCAGGTGGCTTTCAAGTGCCTGACCTTGCCCTCGGACCATCCGATCAACGATGGCAACTTTCGCCCGCTCAAGGTGGTGCTGCCGCCCGGCACCGTGGTCAGCGCATTGCATCCGGCACCCATGCGGGTGTGGATGACCTATCCGATGACGGTGGTCGACACCATCTTCAAAGCGCTGGCCCGTGCCATGCCCGAGGGTGTAATCGCCGGCCACCATGCTGACCTGATGATCGCCAATGTCAACGGCATCCACCCGCGCGACGGCAAGCTCTGGATTTATCTGGGCGGCCTGATCGGAGGCGGCTGGGGTGCCAAGCATGACGAGGATGGTGTCAACGTCGTGGTGTGCATGAACGACGGCGACACCCACAACGGCCCCAGCGAGCAAGTTGAAAACAAGTTTCCTTTGCTGGTGCGTTATTACCGATTGCGCACCGATTCGGGCGGAGCAGGGCGCTTTCGCGGCGGGCTCGGTGCCGAGGCCGAAGTCATGGCGATGGCGCGCATGAACTGCCAGACCCGCAGCGACCGCGTTCAAAACGCGCCCTGGGGTCTGGCCGGCGGTGCGTCTGCGATGGGCAACCGGGTGGGCGTGCGCAAGAAAGACGGCACCCTCGTGATGCACGAGACCGGCAAGGTCAATTTTCGGCTGGAGCAGGGCGAAGCCTATGTGCTGCACTCTGGCGGCGGCGGCGGCTTCGGCCCGCCCTTGCAGCGCGATCGCCAAGCGGTGCTGCGCGATCTTCGGCTGGGCTATGTCTCGGCAGAGGCGGCCCGCGATCAGTACGGGCTAAGCCTCGAGGGCCAAGGCCAAGAGTTGCCGAAAATCCGCGCCAAAAAGCGCTCCTGAATCTGGCTTGCACGATGTCACTTGTCCAAGAGATGAGCCGCCCTGGCAAAGCCTCGCTGCCCCAGGTGCAGGCCAGGGCCCTGCTGATGTGCGGGCGCTGGATGCGCATCGGCCGGCGCGGCGTTTCGGTCATGGCCGGCTGTATGTGCGGCTTTGACACGGCCATCGAGGCCGGCGAACTCGATGCCATGGTGCTCGATTACCTTTGCGAGCGTCACGCCGGGCAAGCCGCCACCCAGCGGTTTCTTGCCGGCTTTGTACAGTCGCAGCAAGGCGGCGGCGTGCTGGCCCTGCTCAAGGCGCTGGCGCAGGAAGGCCATGGGCTCGATGCGCGCGCGACCGATGCCCTGCTTGCGGCGCTCGAGCCGACCATTTCATCGATCGAAGAGCAGCACCTGTGAGCTGCCGCACCCCCCTGGACCACCCCCCAAAGGAGACCGCGACATGAACACCCGCAAATTTCTGACCTTGGCCGCCACCTTGGCGCTCGCCGTCCCAGGCCTTGCCACGGCGCAAGCGG
>CANHBU010000294.1 GCA_947458345.1 Comamonadaceae bacterium | reverse complement strand
CGACCATCACCTTGGTGACCGAGAGCCCAATGGCATTGAGCTGATCGAGGCCCTGCGGCAACAAGGCCAGCGCGAGGGCAGACCGCCCCTGCGCGCCCTGCTGATGACCGGCGACGTGTCGGCGCAGCTGGAGTCCCTGGCCCACGACAGCGGCGTGCGGGTGCTGCACAAACCAGTGCGTCCGCAGTTGCTGCGCGCAAGCCTGGTTGAGCTCATGGCCTCGCCCGTGAGCGGTCTGGGCCAAGATACGGGACCGAGCTTTGAGTCGCAGGCCGCTTCCGATTTGATTCGGCCTCCTTCCTAAAAACGGCGTGCACACGCCCGCCATCGCGATGATGGCCACACCCCTTGGCTGCTCTTGCGAGGAACCTTGGCGAGGCGGCAATCGCCGCAATGGCCGATTGGGCGCAAGTTGCAAGGAAGTCAAGTTTTCGTCGGCGGGTGCCCGATTGCGTCATCGGGAGGCGCATTGCGTTATCGCGAGGCACGAAGCAATCCAGGCTGGCTGTGGTCGCGCATTGGATTGCCACGAGATTTCGCACTCGTGCATGCCATCGCCGGGTTTGTGCTGATGCTGCGGCCCGTGGCTCTGTCCTTGATGGCGGTCGGGCTGACCCACCTTGCGTCGAACATTTGCTTCGGTTTTTCCAAATAAAATTATAAAAACTATATATGATTGCAGTCAGAGGTAATTGCCTCAAGGCCTGCGACCATGACCCACGTTGATGCTGCCACCGCCTTTCCCAAGTTGATCAGGCGGGTGCTGGACTGGCGGGAGCAAGAGGACCCGGCTGCGCTTACCGAGCACCTGCGCGCTGTTTACCGGGACTATGTTTTCAACAGCCCCCTGATCATTTGCGTCAGCGTCTACTTTTACGCGGTCAGCGCCAATCTGCGTCCCTGGCCGTTTTTGCAGGCTTGGTTGCCTCTGTGGGTGCTTTACCTGTCCGCACGCGCCCTGGCTGGGCTGGTGTTTACGCGAACGCTGACGCTCGACCCGGAAAGCCTCAAGCGCTGGAGCCAACTGTCGCTGCTGATCCAGTTGGTCGATGGACTGTTGGTCTCGAGCTTGGGCTGGTTTGTCTACCCCCAGCTCGATCCTTTGGCGCAGTCGGTCCTGCTTGCCGCTACGTTGGTGCTGGTTGGTGCAACCGCCTTCAGTTTGTCAGGGCGCTGGCTGTCGATCGCGGTCTACGCGCCGCTCGTGTACCTGACATTTGCCTGGATGACCTGGCAGCAAACTCACCCCTATGCGTCTGGCTTGGCAGGCTTTACTCTGGGCATGTTTGGGCTGTATCTGGGGTACGCGAGCAACCAGCGCAAGAGCGCTCTGAAGGGCTTCGAGTTGGCCCATCTCAATGGCCAGCTGGCCGATGAGCTGACGGCCAAAAACGGCGCGCTCGAGGGAGTGGCGACCGAGCGCAGTCGCTTGCTGGCCACGGTCAGCCACGATTTGCGTCAGCCCGCTCATGCCATTGGCTTGCTCGCCGAGCGTGCCTTGCTCGATTCATCGCCGGAGCAGACCCGCCAGTGCTTGCGCGACCTCAACGAATTGAGCCAGTCGCTCAGCGCATCCTTGACCACCTTGCTGGACCTGACGCGGCTCGATGCAGGTCTGGTTGAGCCGCGGGAGTTGCCGGTCGCGCTCGGGCCGGTGCTGGCTCGCCTGGAGGGGCAGTTTGAGGGGGTGGCGCGCGCCAAAGGGCTGCGTTTGCTGGTCTGTGACTGCGAGCTGTGGGTGTACTGCGACCCGGTTCTTTTGCAGGCTTTGCTGGCCAACTTGGTCTCTAACGCGATCAAGTACACCGCACACGGTATCGTCGAGCTTAAAGTCAGCACGGCCGGTGAACAGGTTTGCGTTCGCGTCTGCGATACCGGGATCGGCATTCGACATGACAAGCTCGAGACGATTTTTCAAGAGTTCGTGCGGCTCGACGGTGCCGCATCAGGAAACGAAGGGCTGGGGCTGGGGCTGTCCATCGTCAAGCGTTATGCAAGCCTGATGGGCCTTGAGCTAAGCGTTCAATCGTCACCTGCCCAGGGTTCGTGTTTCTCGGTCTTTATGAAGCCCTGCGCCCCCTTGCAGGCTGACGAGCCACCGCCCCAAGGGCACAGTGACGAGCCCCAAGGGAGCCTGTGCGCGCTTCGGGTTCTGGTGGTCGACAACGTCGATTTGCTGCTCGGCAGCATGGTCAAAACCTTGTCGGCTTGGGGCTGTCAGGTGTACGCCGCCCGCAACCTGGTGCAGGCGCTTGACATCAGCAAGTCGCAGACGATTGATTTGCTGATCAGCGACTATCACCTCGGCGATCTCGAGCCCGATGGACTGCAGCTGATTCATGCGTTGCAGCAACGATCGGCCGGCAGGCTGCCGGCTTTGCTCATGACCGGCGATGTTTCATCCGGGCTGGAATTGAGGGCGCGCAGTCTGGGCATACCCGTGCTGCACAAGCCCGTTCGGCCGCAATGGCTGCGTGAACAGGTGCTGGCGCAACTGTCGCCGCCTGCTCAGCAGGGCGGCACAGCCGCCTAGAGCTCAGTCCTTGCCCAGGAACTGACGCAGCACTTTCAGGCTTTCCGCCACCCGTTCCAGGTCTTGCTCGCTGGCTTCGCTTTGACGCCGAGCGGTCGCAAAAAAGTAGTGCTTAAGATAGTCACCCAAGGCGTAAAGCCCGTCCTTGGCCTGCTCGGTGTCGCTGTCGCAAAGAATAATGGCTCGTGACACGGCATTGAGGACGGTGTGGTGCTCGATCTGCATGGCGTGGCCCCAAAAGGTAGTCTCAAAGCATTATGGCCTATGGCAGGGCGCTTGCCTCAAGTGCCTTGCGGCTGGGTCCATAATTGCGGCTGTTCACGGGCTGGTTCGCGGGCCTGTCGTGGCAGTCTCTAGCCGCCCGGCCAGTGCCCTCGGCCCGGGGGTCAAGCTGCTGGCCCGGGGACTATTTTTCCTCCTATCAAGTCTGACTGTGCGTCTTAATTCGATCAAACTTTCAGGGTTCAAATCCTTCGCTGAGCCCACCGCCTTCCTGCTGCCAGGTCAACTGGTGGGGGTGGTCGGGCCCAATGGTTGCGGCAAATCCAACATCATGGACGCGGTTCGCTGGGTGCTTGGGGAAAGCCGGGCCAGCGAACTGCGTGGCGAGTCGATGCAGGACGTGATCTTCAATGGCACGACCACGCGCAAGGCGGCCAGTCGCTCGAGCGTCGAGCTGGTCTTCGACAACGCCGATCACCGCGCTGGCGGGCAGTGGGGCCAGTTTGCCGAAATCGCCGTCAAGCGGGTGCTTAGCCGCGACGGCACCTCAAGTTACTACATCAACAACCAACCGGTGCGCCGCCGCGATGTTCAGGACGTCTTTCTGGGCACGGGTCTGGGGCCCCGGGCCTACGCCATCATCGGCCAGGGCACCATCAGCCGAATCATCGAGTCCAAGCCCGAGGAGTTGCGGCTCTTTTTGGAAGAGGCGGCCGGCGTGTCCAAATACAAGGAGCGGCGGCGCGAGACCGCCAATCGCTTGCAGGACACGCGGGAGAACCTGACCCGGGTGGAAGACATCCTGCGCGAGCTCGGTGCGCAGCTAGAAAAGCTCGAGCAGCAAGCCCAGGTGGCCGTGCGCTACAAAGAGATGCAGGGCCAGGTGAGCCTTAAGCAGCAGCAGCTGTGGTTTATCAAGCGTGCCGAGAGCCAGGCCGACCAGGCGCGCTTGCAAACGGAGGCAGCGCAGGCGACCAATGCCTTG
>CANHBU010000293.1 GCA_947458345.1 Comamonadaceae bacterium | reverse complement strand
GCGCACAAGATTCGTGTTTCATGGGTAAAAAACTTTGCTCAAAACTTCAGCGAATTGATGCACGGCCCGATCGGCGGGGCTTGGCGCGACATCTCGTGGACTTGCACACAAACTTATCCACAATTTCTGTGGGCCGATTCTGACCGGCCTGCAAGGCCCCGTCCGGCCCGCTGCCGGGGCCTGGGTCGATAATCAAGCCTTCCTGTCAGCGACCAAGATTTGACCACAGCAGCCCACGCCCCGCGCGCTCCCTGCGCTGCACTGCGCCGGCCCTCACGAGGGCGCCGAGGGGCTGGCCCATGAGCGGCCGACTGATGCAAGCTTGGCTTGGGCGCGGCGCCCTGGCGCGCCTGCTATGGCCGCTGTCGCAGCTCTACCGTGCAGCCGAAGCGAGCCGACGCGCCCTGTACCGCCTGGGTTGGCTGCGCGTCGAGCGGCTGCCAGTGCCCGTCATCGTGGTGGGCAATGTAGTGGCCGGCGGGGCCGGCAAGACACCGCTGGTCATGGCTGTTGTCGCCCACCTGCAAGCGCGCGGCTGGCAGCCAGGGGTGATTTCTCGCGGGCACGGCCGCCGGGGCAGCGCCTGCCTGGAAGTCCTGCCCGGGCTCGATGCGGCCCAATGCGGCGATGAGCCACTGCTGATGGCCCGGCGCACCGCAGCGCCCGTGTTCGTGGCGGCCCAGCGCGTGCAGGCGGCGCGCGCCCTGCTGAGCGCGCATCCGCAAGTCGACATCCTCGTGGCCGACGACGGCCTGCAGCACCACGGCCTGGGGCGCGACCTCAATATCGCCGTCTTCGATGAGCGCGGTATCGGCAACGGCTGGTTGCTGCCAGCCGGGGCCCTGCGCGAGCCCTGGCCGCGGCGGGGTCCGCTGGACGCGCACGATCCGATCGCACCGATCGATCTGGTGGTGCACACAAGCGAGCGCGCACCCGAGGGCGCCTTGCTGTGCCGGCGCCGGCTGGCCGACTATGCCGAGGCGGCAGATGGGTCGCGCCAGCCGCTGGCCCAGCTGCGCGGCCAGCCACTGCAGGCCTGGGCGGGCATCGCCAAGCCGGAGCAGTTTTTTGGTATGCTGCGCCAGGCCGGACTGAGCCTGGCGCAAACGCGCAGCTGGCCGGACCACCACGCCTACACGGCAAGCGACTTGCGGGCGCTGTCCGGACAGACTGCCCTGGTCACCGAAAAAGACGCGGTCAAACTGATGCCGCTGGCCGCCACAATCGAGCCAGCGGACGGCTCGCCTGGCCCCAAGCTGCTGGCCGTGCCTCTGCTGGTCGAGCCCGAGGTGGCCTTTTTCGAAGCACTCGATGCACGCCTGGGGCGCTTGCATGGCTTACCATCGCATCATGGACACACGACTTCTTGAGCTGCTGGTGTGCCCCGTGACCAAGGGGCCGCTGGAATACGAGCGCCAAAAGCAGGAGCTGATTTCACGCAGCGCGCGGCTGGCCTATCCGGTGCGCGACGGTCTGCCCATCATGCTCGAGAGCGAAGCGCGACCCCTGAGCGACGAAGAACTCGAGCGCCCGCGCTGAGCGACATGGATTTTTCGGTCCTCATTCCAGCGCGGCTGGCCTCCAGCCGCTTGCCCAACAAGCCGCTGGCCGATCTGGCCGGTCAACCCATGGTGGTGCGGGTGGCCCAGCGGGCCGCCCTGAGCCGCGCGCGCCAGGTGGTCGTGGCCGCCGACAGCCTTTCGATCGTGCAGGCCTGTGAGCAAGCGGGCGTTCGCTGTGTGCTGACCGACCCCGGCCATCCCAGCGGCAGCGACCGCTTGGCCCAAGCCTGCGCGCTGCTGGCGCTCGGCCCGGACGAGGTGGTGGTCAATGTGCAGGGTGACGAGCCGCTGATCGACCCCGTGCTGATCGATGCGGTGGCTCAGTTGCTGCACGAACGGCCAGACTGCGCGATGGCCACCGCGGCGCACGGCATTGACAGCTGGGCCGACTTTCAAAACCCGAACGTGGTCAAGGTGGTCACCGATCAACAGGGAACAGCGCTGTACTTCAGCCGCGCGCCCATCGCCCACGGCCGCGATTTTCCCGAGCAGCCTTGGTGGCAAGGCGGCGCACTGCCCGCGCCGCTGCGCCATGTCGGCATCTATGCCTACCGTGTCGGGTTCTTGCAGCTTTTCCCCAAGCTAGCACAAGCGCCGATCGAAAAGCTCGAGTCGCTCGAGCAGCTGCGCGCGCTCTGGCACGGCCACCGCATCGCAGTCCACACCACGCAGCGGGCCCCTGGCCCGGGCGTGGACACGCCGCAGGATCTGGAACGGGTGCGCGAGCTGATGCGCAGCCGCGGTTAAGCCGACCCGGATCAGCTTACGCGCGTCGGCTGATCCGCGTAAGCTGCCGGGCCGGGCCTGCGTGATATCCTGTCGAGCCCGATCCAAGCGATGCCCGCCGCATTGAAGAGCCGCGGTGGCGCGGCCCCAACGGCAGCAAGGCGCCTGCCAGCCGGGCCTGCGATCCCATCGCAACCAGACCAAAAAAGGACCGCCATGAAACTCATCCTGTTGGGCGCACCTGGCGCCGGCAAAGGCACCCAGGCCGCCTTTATCTGCCAAAAATACGGCATCCCGCAGATTTCAACCGGCGATATGCTGCGTGCCGCAGTCAAGGCGGGCACGCCGCTGGGCTTGCAAGCCAAGGGGGTGATGGAATCGGGCGGCTTGGTCAGTGACGAGTTGATCATCAACCTGGTCAAGGAGCGCATCGCCCAGAGCGACTGCGCCCAGGGCTTTCTCTTTGACGGCTTTCCGCGCACCCTTGCGCAAGCCGACGCCATGAAAGCGGCCGGCGTCAAGCTCGACTGCGTGCTCGAAATCGACGTGCCCTTTGAGGCCATCATCGAACGCATGAGCGGTCGGCGCTCGCACCCGGCCTCGGGCCGTATCTATCACGTCAAGTTCAATCCGCCCAAAGTCGAGGGCCACGACGACGTCACGGGCGAGCCTCTGGTGCAGCGCGCCGACGACCAGGAAGAGACCGTCAAGAAACGCCTGGACGTCTACAGCGCCCAAACCCGGCCCCTGGTGGACTACTATTCCGGCTGGGCCAAGCAAGACCCCGGCGCCGCCCCCAAGTACCGCGCCATCAGCGGCACCGGCAGCGTCGAAGAAATCACCGCGCGCGCTCTGCAGGCCTTGTCAAACTAAACAGCGCCGCGGCCGCGCCGCCCTTGCGACCGATGCAACCGGCTCAGCGCTGGCTGCAATAGCTCTGAGCAGGGCGTCAAGCCATCAAATCGAGCATGAGACTGATGCGCGCCTTGTAGGGATTGAGGCCGCGCGGTGCCGCCTGCAGCGTGGCAGGCTCGCCCACGATCTGGCCCAAGGCGCAGCGGGTGCTCAGGCGTACGCTCAGGCCAGGCGCCTGGGCCAGCGCCGCCTGCAGCGTGCCGTGCACCGTCCCATTGCCCGTGCCTGCCATCACCAGGCCTTGCAGACCCGCACGGGCCAGAGCGACCACACGCCTTGCGTCAACGCCGGCATGGCTGTGCATCACATCCACCCAGGGCCAATCGACTACCGGCCGGCTCAGCGCCAGATGGGCATGCGGGTGGGCCTTCACCGGCGACCTGGGTGCGGCAGCCCAACGCGGCTGGCCGTCCTGCACCCAGCCTAGATCGCCGTGTTCGCCCGAACTGAACGCGTCAAGCCGGTAAGGATGGACCTTGCTCACGTGCTCGCCTGCGTGGATGCGGCCGGCGCACACCGCCAGCACGCAGCCCGGTGCTTGCAGCG
>CANHBU010000292.1 GCA_947458345.1 Comamonadaceae bacterium | reverse complement strand
TCCGTGTCCCCCGGCCTGCGGCCTCCTCCTTAACCTGCGCGAAACGCCCAGCCACCCCGACCCTGGGGCGGCTCGCGTTGCGCGGTCGAATGACTTGTTCTCGTCCAGGAGACGGATATGTTTAAGAAAATCCTGATCGCCAACCGCGGTGAAAACGGCCGCGAAGCGAGCGTTTCAACAAATTGCATGGCATGCGAAGCATGCGCAGGCGATTTCTCCGCGGAGACCCAAAATGTTTAAAAAGATCCTGATCGCCAACCGCGGTGAAATCGCCTGCCGCGTCATCGCCACCGCTCGCAAGATGGGCATTGCCACCGTGGCCGTCTACTCCGAGGCCGACAGGGAAGCTCGCCATGTGCGGCTGGCCGACGAGGCGGTGCTGCTCGGGCCGGCGCCTTCGCGCGAGTCTTACTTGGTGGCCGACAAGATCATCGCCGCCTGCAAGGCCACCGGCGCCGAGGCGGTGCATCCGGGCTACGGCTTTTTGTCGGAGAACGAAGACTTCGCCCGCCGTGTCGAGGAAGAGGGCATTGCCTTCATTGGTCCCAAGCACTACTCGATCGCCGCCATGGGCGACAAGATCGCGTCCAAGAAGCTGGCCAACGAGGCCAAGGTCAGCACCATCCCCGGTTACAACGAAGCCATTGAGTCGGCCGAGAAGGCCGTAGAGATCGCCAAGGGCATAGGCTACCCGGTGATGATCAAGGCCTCGGCCGGTGGCGGCGGCAAGGGGCTGCGGGTGGCCTACAACGACAAGGAGACTTTGGAGGGCTTCACCTCCTGCCGCAACGAGGCGCGCAACAGTTTTGGTGACGACCGCGTCTTTATCGAAAAGTATGTGCTCGAGCCGCGTCACATCGAGATCCAGGTGCTCGGCGACAGCCAGGGCAATGTGATCTACCTCAACGAGCGCGAGTGCTCCATTCAGCGGCGCCACCAGAAGGTGATCGAGGAGGCGCCATCGCCCTTCATCTCCGAGGCCACCCGCAAGGCCATGGGCGAGCAGGCTGTGGCGCTGGCCAAGGCCGTGCGTTACCAGAGCGCGGGAACGGTCGAGTTCGTGGTGGGCAAGGACCAGGACTTTTATTTCCTCGAGATGAACACGCGTTTGCAGGTCGAGCATCCGGTGACCGAATGCATCACGGGGCTCGATCTGGTGGAGCTCATGATCCGTGTGGCCGCAGGTGAGGCCTTGCCGATCACGCAGGCCGACGTCAAGCGCGAGGGCTGGGCGATCGAGTGCCGTATCAATGCAGAAGACCCTTTTCGCAACTTCCTGCCCTCGACCGGCCGATTGGTTCGTTTTCAGCCGCCTGCACAGAGCATGTTTCAGGGCAATACCGAGGCCTTGCAGGGCGTGCGCGTGGACACGGGGGTGCAAGAGGGCGGCGAGATCCCGATGCACTACGACTCGATGATCGCCAAGCTCATCGTGCACGGACGTGACCGCAGCGAGGCGATCGCCAAGATGCGCGAGGCGCTCAATGGCTTCGTGATTCGCGGCATCAGCTCCAATATCCCGTTTCAGGCGGCGCTGCTGGCGCATCCAGATTTTGTGTCGGGCCGATTCAATACCGGCTTTATCGCCGAGCACTATGGCAAGGGCTTTGCTGCCGAGGATGTGGCGCATGCCGACCCAGGCTTTTTGGTGGCTCTGGCGGCCTATGTGCGGCGCAAATCGCGCGAACGGGCGGCCCGCTTGGGCGGCCAGCTGCCCGGCTATGACGTCAAGGTGGGGCAACACTACACCGTGATCGTGCTCGGTGCGGACGGCCAACACCAGTATGTGCAGGTGATGGTCGATGACACCGGGGGCATCCATGGTCCGGCGGTGATTCAGGTGCATGGCAAGACCTATGCGATCGAGAGCAATTCGCGGCTCAACGCGATCTGCATTCAGGGCTCGGTCAATGGCCAGCGCTTTACGGCGCAGGTCGAGCGCGGGACGGCCGGCAATCCGTTGGCGCTGGTGGTGCAGCACAACGGCACCCGCATCCAGGCTCTGGTGGTCTCGCCCCGCATGGCCCAATTGCACCAACTCATGCCCTACAAGGCGCCGCCCGATATGAGCCGCTTCGTGCTCTCGCCCATGCCGGGCTTGCTGGTGGATGTGGCGGTTCAGCCTGGGCAGAAGGTGCAAGCGGGCGAGCGCGTGGCCGTGATCGAGGCGATGAAAATGGAAAACGTGCTCTTCGCCGCGGCCGATGGCGTCGTGGGCAAGGTGCTGGCCACCAAAGGCGAGTCGCTCGCCGTGGACCAGCCCATTATTGAGTTCGCTTGAGCGGTGGGGGTATCGGGTCATGGATGTTCAAGCGTTTGAAGCCGATCTGCGGGCCCAAGGCTATCAGGTCATCACCTCGGTCGAGCAGCCGCCGGGATACGCGATGGGCGAGCATGTCCATCCGTTTGATGCCTGCGCCCTGATCGTCGCAGGCGACTTCACCATCACGGTCGACGGCCAGGCGCACCGCTACGGTGTAGGCGATGTGTTTCGCTTGCCCGCTGGAACCGTTCACACTGAAAACGCCGGCTCCCAGGGGGTGCATTACCGTGCCGGCCGGCGCAGCAAGGAGCAAGCATGAGCCAGCAACCGCCATCTCGCCCGTTCAAGGTATTGGGCATCCAACAAATCGCCATTGGCGGGCCGAGCAAGCAGCGCCTGCGCACGCTTTGGGTTGAGATGCTCGGGCTTGAAGTGACGGGCAATTTTGTGAGCGAGCGCGAGAACGTGGACGAGGATATCTGCGCCATGGGCAGCGGTCCTTTCAAGGTCGAGGTCGACCTCATGCAGCCGCTCGATCCCGACAAAAAGCCGGCGGTGCATACGACGCCACTAAACCATGTCGGCTTGTGGATCGATGACCTGCCCCGCGCCGTTGAGTGGCTCACCGAGCGCGGCGTGCGGTTTGCCCCGGGTGGCATCCGCAAGGGCGCGGCCGGCTTTGACATCTGCTTTCTGCACCCCAAGGGCAACGAAGAGTTCCCGATTTGCGGTGAAGGCGTGCTCGTCGAATTGGTGCAGGCCCCGCCCGAGGTGGTCGACGCTTTTGCGGCGCTGGCCCGGTCCTGACCGGTGCGCCAGGCTTTGGCCTGCGCTGTGATCTGCTCGCTCGGGCCGTCGCTGCCTTGGCCGCAGGCTCAGCCTGCGGGCCGAGCGCGTTTGGCCTGCGCCCGCTCCAGGGCTGCCGCCACCACGGCTTTTTTCCGCTCAAGTTCCTGCGGATCGGTGATTCGGCTGTGTGCAGCGATGTCGCCGAGATTGTCGCGCGCCTCATTCATCAGGCGCTGGGCATTTTGCTCGGTGTGCGTGGTCAGCCGCAGGCGGTGTACCGCATAACGTTGGCGTGCATGCTCGGCCTGCTCAGGCGACCAGGCCGCCCAGCCGCTTTGCTCGGTGACCGCCTCCATGCGGATGCAGTCGACCGGGCAAACCGGGATGCACAGCTCGCAGCCCGTGCAGTGGCGCTCGATCACCGTGTGCATGAGCTTGTTGCCGCCGACGATGGCGTCGGTTGGGCATACCGGCTGACACAAGGTGCATCCGATGCACCAGTCTTCGTCGATGACGGCCACGGCCCGGGGCGCTTGCACGCCGTGATCAGGGCTCAAGGGCTGCTCGGCTTGTCCGGTGATGGCCGCCAGACGCGCAATGCCTTCTTGCCCACCGGGCGGACACTGGTTGATCGCGGCCTGAGCGCTGGCGATGGCCTGGGCGTAGGCCCGGCAATCGGGGTAGCCACAGCGGGTGCACTGCGTCTGCGGCAGCGCCGCGTCGATC
>CANHBU010000291.1 GCA_947458345.1 Comamonadaceae bacterium | reverse complement strand
GTTTTTGTCGACCCATCTGAGCGATGTGCGCGCCGCACTCGACGCGGGTGTGCCAGCGGCGCAGGTGTATCCGCAATCGGCGCAAGCCAGCGCCGCCCATCCCCACGAGGTGCGCATCGCCTTTGACGGCGACGCGGTGCTGTTTTCGGACGAGGCCGAGCGCGTGTTCCAGGCCCAAGGCCTGCGCGCCTTTCAGGAGCATGAGCGCAACAAGGCGGCGCAACCGCTGCTGGCCGGCCCATTTAAGCCGCTGCTCGAGGCGCTGCATCGGCTGCAGCATGTGGGCACCTCGCGCATGCGGGTGCGCACCGCGCTGGTCACGGCACGCAGCGCGCCGGCCCACGAACGCGCGATCCGAACGCTGATGAACTGGAACGTAGAAGTCGACGAGGCCATGTTTCTTGGCGGCCTGGACAAAGGCCAGTTCCTGCGCGAGTTCGAGCCCGACTTCTTCTTTGACGACCAAACCGGCCACGTCAACTCCGCCGCCGAACACGTACCGGCCGGCCATGTGGCCAGTGGCGTGGCCAACGGCCAGAGCCAGCCCTGAGCCTGGACCTAAGCCAGCAAGCGCCCTTAGCTCTTGAGAAACAGCCGATACGCGGGGTTGTCGGTCTCTTCGACGTGCGGATAACCCAGGGTCTGCAGAAATTGCTTGAAGGCGGCGTGGTCGGCGCGCGGCACTTGCAGGCCCACCAGAATGCGGCCGTAGTCGGCGCCCTGGTTGCGGTAGTGAAACAGCGAGATGTTCCAGCCTGGGCGCATGGTCGAGAGGAACTTCATCAGCGCGCCGGGCTTTTCCGGAAAGATAAAGCGCAGCAGGCGCTCGTCCTTGGACAGCGCGCTGTGCCCGCCCACCATGTGGCGGATATGCTCCTTGGCCAGGTCGTCATGGGTCAAGTCGATGGCCTCAAAGCCGCTGCGATTGAAAGCGGACGCGATCTTGGCGCTCTCGCCGCGGGTCTGTGTGCTCAGGCCCACAAACACATGGGCCTGGGCGCTGTCGCTGATGCGGTAGTTGAACTCGGTGACATTGCGCGGGCCGCCCGGCAAGCTGCCGATCAACTCGCAAAAACGCCGAAAGCTGCCGCGCTCCTCGGGAATGGTGACCGCAAACAGCGCCTCGCGCTCCTCACCCACCTCGGCTCGCTCGGCCACAAAGCGCAGCCGGTCGAAATTCATATTGGCCCCGCACAAAATGGCCGCGTAGGTCTGACCCTTCTTGCGCTGACGGGCTGAGTACTGCTTGAGCGCGGCCACCGCCAGCGCGCCTGCCGGCTCGACGATGCTGCGGGTGTCGACAAACACATCCTTGATGGCCGCGCAGACCGCATCGGTATCGACCGTGACAAATTCATCGACCAGATCGCGGCTGATGCGCAGCGTCTCCTCACCCACCTGCTTGACCGCCGTGCCATCGGAAAACAGGCCCACCTCGCCCAGCGCCACACGCCGGCCCGCAGCCACCGACTGCATCATGGCATCGGAGTCGTTCATCTGCACGCCGATCACCCGCACTTCGGGCCGCACCGCCTTGATGTAGTTGGCCACACCCGAGATCAACCCGCCGCCGCCGATGGCCACAAACACCGCATCGAGCCGGTCGCCGGTGCTTTGGATCTGGCGCAAGATTTCCATCGCGATCGTGCCCTGGCCGGCAATCACCTCCGGATCGTCAAAGGGATGGACAAAAGTCAGCCCCTTCTTGCGCTCAAGTTCAACCGCGTGGGCATAAGCATCCGAGTAGCTGTCGCCGTGCAGCACCACCTGGCCGCCGAGCGAGCGCACCGCGTCAACCTTGAGCTGCGGCGTGGTCACCGGCATGACGATCACCGCGCGCGTGCCCAGCTTGCGCGCGCTCAGCGCCACGCCCTGCGCATGGTTGCCGGCCGACGCGCAGATCACGCCCTTTTTCAGTTGCGCCGCGCTCAAATGCGCCATCTTGTTGTAGGCCCCGCGCAGCTTGAAGCTAAACACCGGCTGCTGGTCCTCGCGCTTGAGCAGCACCGTGTTGCCCAAGCGCTCGCTGAGGTTGCGCGCCACCTCCAGCGGCGACTCGACCGCCACGTCGTAGACGCGGGCGGTCAGGATCTTTTTCAGGTAATCGGCCGGTTGCAGGGCTGCTGGAAGGGACTTCTTGGGCATGACGGTCTTTGGCGAAGCTTCGGATCATAAAGCGCCTACCCGAAGGGCCTGCCGCTACCCTCCCGGCACCAAGCCTTCCATGCCAAAATCCCCGAGTGCGCCTGAACCCATCCCACGCCGATCTGATTGTCCGCACTGCCAGGCAGCTGCTTGGCCCTGCTGTGCAAGTCACCCTGTTCGGTTCACGGGTGCAAGACCACCTGCGCGGCGGGGACGTGGACCTGCTGGTGGAGGTGGCCCACGCAGTTGACAGCCCAGCCGTGCTGAGCGCGCGACTGGCCAGTCGGCTGTCGAGGGCGATGGACGGGCGCAAGGTCGATGTGGTTCTTAAGGCGCCCAACCTACAGGCCCAAGCGATCCACCAGATCGCCAAGCAAACCGGGGTGGTGCTGTGCGGCTAGACACGTCTGCGGTGGCGCGGCTGCAGTTCCTGTGCAGAGTGGTGGAGAGGGAGTCTCGCTATTTGCAGCAAACAGACGCGCGTTTGTTTGGCGAACTCGCTTTGGCGCAGACCCTCAAGCAGCTTGACATCGACCCCCTGCTGGCCGAGCGCCTAGATGCATTTGTCAGCCGCTTCGGTCGTCTTCAAGACACCGTGACTGACAGGTTATTGCCGGCTCTGCTGCAAGCCATGGCCGAGCCTCGGGGCGCCGCCCTCGAGAATTTGGACCAGGCAGAAAAACTCGGCTGGCTCGATTCTGCGGACCAGTGGCTGGAGATGCGAAAGCTGCGCAATCAAATGGTGCACGAATACATCGAAGACCGCGTCGTTCTCACCGATGCCTTACAGGCCGGGCATGCCTTCGTTCCGATGATGCTTGCTGTGGCATCCAGGCTGATCGAGAAAACCCAGCAGCGCCTGTCCAGTCACTGAAATCTGGGCCTGCCCGCTGCCCAGAAGGCGGCGATCGCACCAAGAAAAACAGGCCCGAACCTTGCAGTCCGGGCCTGTAAACCACTCTTTGAGAGAAGTGGAGGAGACAAGCGGTGCAACAATTGGCCAAAACGCTTTGCAAGGCTTCGGCTTTTCGTCGCGTTAGACCTATTTTAAGGACGACTTGCTGCGGCGCAACATGAGGCGAGGCGCAAAAGCGACTGCGGCAGGGTTTTTTGCACCTCATCAACAAATAGAAAGACCGAAATTCATGGAATGCATAGTCAGCTGGGGCGGCAACCCCGCCACTGAGGGTCAGGGATCGGCCATGTCCTTCATCGCGCAAACCGGCAGCGGCCATGTGCTGATGATGGACGGCGCGCCCGATGCGGCCAAGCCTGAAAATGGCGGTCAAAACTTAGCGCCACGCCCCATGGAAACCGTGTTGGCAGGCACAGGGGGGTGCACCGCTTATGACGTGGTCCTTATTTTGAAACGTGGCCGACACGATGTGCGCGGCTGCTCTGTCAAGTTAAGCTCTGAGCGCGCCGACACCGACCCCAAAGTGTTCACCAAAATTCACATGCACTTTACGGTGAGTGGCAAGGGCATTCCGGCTTCTGCCATTGAGCGTGCCGTGGCCATGAGTCACGACAAATACTGCTCTGCCAGCATCATGTTGGCCAAAACAGCAGAAATATCCACCAGTTTTGATGTGATTGAGGCTTGATCAGAAGCCCTTCTTCCGTCCCAGAGGGT
>CANHBU010000290.1 GCA_947458345.1 Comamonadaceae bacterium | reverse complement strand
CGTGGGCATGAAGCCGGCGCGGCTGCCGGCAGCCGCGCCCGCCCCGCCTGGCGTGCCCGCTCGGCCCGCCTGTGCGGCTGCGGTTTTGGACGCCAGCAAGGCCTGCGCGAGCGGCTGCACCCGTGCGGCAGGCAGATCGAGCAGCTCGAACAGCCGCTCGGCCATCTGCACATCGGGCGCCGAGACTTTTTCGCCCTCGAGCAAGTTGCTCAGGTTCAAGCGGCCCTGCAGGTCTTCGATCTGACCTGAAAGAAACACCTCGCTCAGATCGCCAAGCCCGCTGGCCTTGCCATCGCTGGCCAAAAAGCTCGACAAGCGCGCCTCTTGCAGCGGCACGGCCCAGGGCTCGCCCAGATGGTCGGCGCCGCCGCTGCGTGCGTCTTCGCGCAGGATCAGCCGGGCCCAGTCGAGCGCGCCTTGCACCAGCCACAGCGCCTGCTGGCGGCCGCGCTCATATCGCTCGACCTCGGTCAAACGCCATTGCTGCCACACCGCGGTGGCCGCCAGGGCGGCCACCAGGCTGACCAGCAGCATCGCGCCGAGCAGGGCCGCTCCGCGCTGAGCGATGGCCGCTGGGCGCTTGGGGCTCATGCGCTGGCTCGCGTTCAGGGCGCTCATGGCACTCACGGAGCAGCGCCCGCACCGTTGGCCCAGTCGCTGACCAGCGTCGCGCCCAGGCTCTGGCCTGCGGCCAGCCGCAGCACCAAGCGCACGCCGTCGGGCAGGGCTTTGGGGTCGGCCTTGGCCCCCCCGGGCGTCTGCACCACATCGTCGGCCGACAGCGGATTGCTCCAACTGTTTTTGCGAAAGTACAGCAACTGCCAGCCTTCGAGGCCGACGATGGCCACGTCGCGCGCGAGATCCTCCTGCCGCGGGCTGCGTGCCCACAGCTGGGCCTGGTTCCAGGCCAAGTCCAGCTCCGCGCGCTGGCTCAGCGGCGGCGACTGCCAGCGCACCCAGCTGCCGCGCCCGCCGTGTTGCTCGGGCAAGACGCGCCGACTCCAGGCCACCACGCGCAGGGGCTGCTCGGGCAAGCTGCGGTCGATGCGCGTGATGCGCAGCACCAGGCCGTCAAAGTCGATCGCCGGCGTCTGCCCCACAGGGGTCATGGCGTCCAGATCGGCTCGCCACTGGGCCAGCCCGGTCTGCAACTGCGCCACCTCCCGCATACGGCCATCGACCGCCTCCCGGGTGCGCAGCAAGGTGTCGAGCCCGCGCCAGCCCAGCAGCGCGATCAGCGCGAGCACGGCAATGGCCACCATCAGCTCGACCAGCGTAAAGCCGCGCATGCGGTGCATCTCAGTTGGCCCCCATCACGGTGGTCAGGCTCAGCAGGGGCCGGCTGTCGGCGCTGCTCACGCGTGCCTCGACACGCCGGAAGTTGGGATTGGGCGTGGCGCCGATCACCAGCGTCACCCTCAAAGTCTGCCCGCCTTGCTCGCAGCCGGCGCTGGTTTCACCCAGGCCGGGCAGTTGGCGCAGCAGCCGCAGTCGCACCAGTTCGTTTTCGGCGCACAGCTGCGCCAGCAGCTGCTCGCTTTGGCGCTGACCGTGGTTGAGCAGCGCCGAGCTGGCGCGCAAGCCGGCGGCCAGGGCCACCGCCACGATGGCCAGGGCCACCAGCACCTCCACCAGGGTAAAGCCGGCGGCCGAACCCCGATGCGCCGAGCCGGTCATGGCCGCTGCACCTGAAAAGGCGCCAGGCCGTTGGTGCTCAGGCGCAGCTCTTGCTCGCGCAACTTCAGCACAACAGACTGCGCCGCCAAGATGGGCTCGGGCCCGAGCACCAGCGCGCGCTCGGCGCTCGTTGGCGGCCACTGCACCTGCACGCCTTGACTGAGCCAGCGCTCGGCCGGCCGCGTCGGCGCCCGACCCTGGAACACGAAGCCGCCCTCGACGGGTACCCAGCGCACGGCCTGGCCCGAGCTGCGCGACCAGGCCCGCTGGCCTTCGAGCAGGGCGATCAGCCGCTCGCCCTCGCGCTGCAGCGCCTGCTCGCCCTGATCGCGCAGGGCCAGTGCGGCCATGGCGGTGGCTATGGCAGCGATTGACAGCACCACCAGCAATTCCAGCAGCGTCAAGCCGCGCTGCCCGCCGCGGGGGGCAGCGTTCGGTCCGCGGCTTGGTCTGGAGCTCAGTCCTCGGCTGAGCCGGCGGCCTTGCAATTGCGCCATGCTTGGACGCCTTCCTTCGGCCTGCGGCCGACCCTTATTGCCAGGAGCCGATGTCGGCGTTCTTGCCCTCGCCGCCGGGCTGTCCGTCGGCGCCCAGCGAGATCACGTCGACTTCGCCCTTGAGGCCCGGGTTGAGGTACTGGTAGGGGCGGCCCCAGGGGTCTTTGGGCAGCTTGTCGAGCGTGGCGCGCCAGTTGGGCGGCTGGGGCCCGGCGCCCGGGCGTCTGACCAGGGCCTGCAGCCCTTGCTCGGCGCTCGGATAGCTCTGGTTGTCGATCTTGTAGAGCTTGAGGGCCTGGCCGATATTGGCAATGTCGGTGCGGGCGGCCGTCACGCGCGCATCGTCGGCGCGGTCGAGCACATTGGGCACGATCAGGGCCGCAAGCACGCCGATGATGACCAGCACCACCATCAGCTCGATCAGGGTAAAGCCGCGCTGTCTGCGCCCAGGGACAGCCGGGCGGCGCGACAGGGTGGACGGGGACATAGAGACTTTCATGCGTCGATCATAATCTTCCCATGCGACCGCGTGATTTCATTTTCCGGCTGGGCTCGACCGCGGTGGTCTGGGCTTTGCTGGGCCTGAGCGCCGTGTACTGGGGTTTGCTGCTGACCGAGCCGCGTGCCCCGATCTTGCCGCAGGCCGCGCCGGCGGTGCCGCAGATCCAATCGGCCGCCATCGCCGCCTGGCTGGGCGCGCCGACCGATAGCCCAGCGCCGGGCGCACCGGCGCAAGCGGGCCGTTACGAATTGCGCGGCGTCATCGCGCAAGGTTCTGCGGGCGTGGCGGTGCTGTCCGTCGACGGCCAACCGGCTCGGCCTTACCCGGTGGGCGCGCTGATTGAAGAGGGCGTGATGCTGCGCGCAGTCGGAGCGCGCCATGCGGAACTGGCTGCAGACCGCAGTGGGCCGGTGCTGCAGCGCCTGGAGTTGCCGCTGCCCGACAGCCGCTTGCCCGAAGGCATGGCCTTGGTGCCTGCGCAGCGCTGAGGCCCGGCAGGCCCCTGCTGCAAACCGCCCAGGTTCTTACTGTGCGGCCCAGCCGCCGTCCATATTCCAGGCCGCACCGCGCACGTTGTTGGCCGCTGGGGAGCAGAAAAACACCGCCAGCGCGCCCAACTCTTGCGGCGTGGTGAATTGCATCGAGGGCTCTTTTTCGCCCAGCAGCACGCGCTTGGCCTCCTCGTTAGAGATGTTCAAGGCCTGGGCCCGTGCATCGACCTGTTTTTGCACCAGCGGCGTGAGCACCCAGCCTGGGCAGATCGCGTTACAGGTCACGCCGGTGGTCGCCGTCTCCAGCGCGGCAACCTTGGTCAAGCCCACGATGCCGTGTTTGGCCGCCACATAGGCCGCCTTTTCGGCCGACGCCACCAGGCCATGCACCGAGGCCACATTGATGATGCGGCCCCAATTGGCCGCCTTCATGGCGGGCAGGGCCAGGCGGGTGGCGTGAAAGGCGCTCGATAAATTGATGGCGATCACCGCATCCCAGCGCTCAACAGGAAAGTCTTCGATCTTGGCCACATGCTGGATGCCGGCGTTGTTGACCAGGATGTCGACCGCGCCGAACTCGGCCTCGCAGGCCCGCACCATCGCTTCGATCTCGGCCGGCCTGG
>CANHBU010000289.1 GCA_947458345.1 Comamonadaceae bacterium | reverse complement strand
GTGGCGCATCTGTACGACCCGCTGCACCCGGCGGTGCTCAAACTGTTGGCCGACACCATTGCCGAGGCCCGTGCCCAGGGCCGGCCGGTCAGCGTGTGCGGCGAGATGGCGGGCGACGTGGCCATGACCCGCCTGCTGCTCGGCTTGGGTCTGCGCTCTTTTTCCATGCACCCCTCGCAGATCTTGGCGGTCAAGCAGCAGGTGCTGCGCGCCGACGCGGCCAAACTGCAGCCCTGGGCCCAGCAGATCATTGCCAGTGACGACCCAGCTCAGGCGATGCAGGCCGCATCGGCCTGAACACCAAGAGATCATCCGGCTTGAGGGCGCAAATTTTCTGCAGGTTTGCACCAGGCCTTGCTCAGCCCCCCAGCGCCTGCGCCGCCGCGTGCGCCTGCTGGTCGGCGTGATAGCTTGAGCGCACCATGGCGCCGACGGCGGCGTGGGAAAAGCCCATCTCGTAGGCTTTTTCTTCGAACATCTTGAAGGTGTCCGGATGCACGTAGCGGCGAACCGGCAGGTGGCTGCTGCTGGGTGCCAGGTATTGGCCGATGGTGAGCATCTCGATGTCGTGTGCGCGCATGTCGCGCATCACCTCAAGGATTTCCTCGTCGGTTTCGCCCAGACCGACCATCAGGCCGCTTTTGGTCGGCACGTTCGGAAACAGGGCCTTGAATTTTTTCAGCAGGTTCAATGAGAAGGCGTAGTCCGACCCGGGCCGGGCCTGCTTGTACAGGCGCGGCACGGTCTCGAGGTTGTGGTTCATCACATCGGGCGGCGCAGCCTGAAGGATGCCCAAGGCGCGGTCGTCACGGCCGCGAAAGTCGGGTACCAGCACCTCGATTTGGGTGTGTGGCGAGAGCTCGCGGGTCTTGCGGATGCACTCGACAAAATGGCCGGCACCGCCGTCGCGCAGGTCGTCGCGGTCGACGCTGGTGATCACCACATAGCTCAGTTTGAGCGCGGCAATCGTCTTGGCCAGGTTGTCCGGCTCGCTGGCATCGAGCGGGTCGGGCCGGCCGTGGCCGACGTCGCAAAACGGGCAGCGGCGGGTGCATTTGTCACCCATGATCATGAAGGTGGCCGTGCCCTTGCCAAAACATTCGCCGATGTTGGGGCAACTTGCCTCTTCGCAGACCGTGACCAGCTTGTTTTGGCGCAGGATGTCCTTGATCTCATAAAAGCGGGTGCCGGCACTTGCGGCCTTGACGCGGATCCAGTCGGGCTTTTTCAGCACCTCGGCCTGCTCGACCTTGACGGGTATGCGCGAGAGCTTGGCGGCCGCCTTCTGTTTGGCCAGCGGGTCGTAGTTTTCGAGACTTTGCGCCTCGCGCACGGTGGGCTTGCTCATGGCGTGTTTCGATTCAGGGGGCAAGGCTGGCGCTGAGTTTGCTGCCCAGCAGGTGGGCCGCCTCGTCCCAGGTGATGTGGATGCCGATTGTAGAAAGGTCGATGCTCTGCAGGCCAGCGTAACCACAGGGGTTGATGCGTGAGTAGGGCTGCAGATCCATCGCCACATTGAGGGCCAGGCCGTGATAGGTGCAGTGGCGGCTGACCTTGATGCCCAGGGCGGCGATTTTTCCCAGGCCTCGAAACGGCTCGTCTGCCGGCCGGGGTCCGGTAAGCGCGGCATGCGAACCCGGTGCATCGAGGCGCACATAGATGCCGGGTGAGCCGGCCACGCGGTGACCGGTCACGCCGAGATGGGACAGCGTGCGGATCACCGCTTCTTCGATGCGGTAGACGTATTCCTTGACGTAGTAGCCAGCCCGCCGCAAGTCCAGCAGCGGGTAGGCCACGACCTGGCCCGGTCCATGGTAGGTGACCTGACCGCCGCGGTTGCTCTGCACCACTGGGATCTCGCCTGGCGCGAGCACATGCTGGGCCTGCCCGGCCAGCCCCTGGGTGAAGACGGGTGGGTGTTCACACAGCCAGAGTCGATCGGCGCTCTGGCCCTGACGCGACTCGGTGTAGGCCCGCATGGCCTCGAAGGTGGGCTCATAGTCCACCCGGCCGAGCCGCTCGATCAGCATGGCCCGCTCATTGGGGGGTTCAGAGAACCACCTTGACCATGGGATGGGTCGACAAGGTGCGGTAGAACTCGTCGAGTTGCTCGCGGCTGGTGGCCGTGATGGTCAGGGTCACGCCCAGGTAGCGCCCGCCCCGGCTCTGGCGCAACTCGATGGTGCTCGCATCGAACTGTGGATCGAAGGCCAGCGCCACCTGGGTCAGGGCCGGCACAAAGCCATCGACCTGGGCTCCCATGACTTTGATGGGAAAGGCGCAGGGGTAGGTGATCAGCGAGTCAGATGTGGGCGCGGTGGGCATGGCCAGCGGAGCACGCAGGGTGTGTGTGCACTCAGTTTAGCCTTGCGAGGGGCGAGTGCCGCATGCCTGCGCAAAACCGTTTGACAGGGTCTTGGTGTTTTTACCTATAATGCGGCGCTTTCACAAAAACAGACGCTGGTCTGAAACGGCGCGGTAACTTTTGCGTAACCTTGCTGATCTAAGCGGCTACCCTCACGATTGAGGCGGCGCGATGACAACAGGACCAGGTTGCGGCAGCGGGCATTTTGAACAACTCTTCGTCCTCCAGCACCGGTGCGCAAAAGCCCAGCGGTGATTCGACTGGGCCTGCGCCCCAAGCGCCGGTCTGGCGTGCTTGGCAAGAGGAGTCGGGGCCCGAGCCGGTCAAGGCGCTGACGCGCGAGCAGGTGCAGCAACTGGGTTTGCAGCGGCCCTCGGTGTCGGTCTGGCAGGTGCTGCTGTGGCAGGCGCTGGTAGGCGTGGTGATGGCTTTGGCCTTGGGCTTGTGGTCCGGGCGCTGGTCGTGGGCCTTGTCGCTGCTCTATGGTGCGGCGGCGGTGGTCGTGCCAGGTTTGGTGTTTGCACGCGGTTTGACCGGGCGCTTGGCCTCGATCAATCCGGGTACGGCAGTGATGGGCTTCTTCGTGTGGGAGTTCGTCAAGATCGGTCTGACGCTGGCCCTGTTGGTGGCGGCGCCTAGGCTGGTGACAGATTTGAGTTGGCCTGCCTTGTTGGTAGGTCTGGTGGTGACCATGAAGGTGGTCTGGCCGGTGGTGTGGTTCAAGTCACGCCAGCGACGGGCGACTTGAGGAACTTGGAAGAACAGGCAAGACGATGGCTGCAGAAAACGGACCAACCGCCGGTGAATACATCATTCACCACCTGGGCCATCTTCAGAACAAGAAGCCCGAGAGCGTTCTGGACTTCTCGGTGTTCAATCTGGACTCCATTTTTTGGGCAACCTTGCTGGGCATCGTCGGCTGCTTTTTCCTATGGAAAGCGGCCCGCAAGGCGACCTCTGGTGTGCCGGGGCGGTTTCAGGCCGCAGTTGAAATCCTGGTCGAAATGGTGGACAGCCAGGCCAAGGGCATCGTGCACAGCGCCGAGAGCCGCAAGTTTGTCGCGCCCCTGGCCCTGACCATCTTCGTCTGGATCTTCCTGATGAACGCCATGGATCTGCTGCCGGTCGATCTGATCCCGGCCATCTGGCATGGCATTGCGCCCGCCGTAGGCGCCAAAGACTACATGCGCGTGGTACCGTCCGCCGACCTGTCGGTGACCATGGGCTTGTCCGTGGCCGTTCTGATGATCTGCCTGTACTACAACATCAAGATCAAGGGCTTGGGCGGCTGGATCCACGAGTTGTTCACCGCGCCCTTTGGCTCGCACCCGCTGCTGTGGCCTTTCAATTTTCTGATGCAGATCATTGAGTTCGTCGCCAAGACCGTCTCGCACGGCATGCGACTGTTCGGCAACATGTATGCCGGCGAACTGATCTTCAT
>CANHBU010000288.1 GCA_947458345.1 Comamonadaceae bacterium | reverse complement strand
TCGCTGATGGGCTTTGGCCTGCTGTTTGTCTATTCGCAGCCGCCCATCCAGATCTATGGCACCACCGCCGTGCTGGTGGTGACCTATGTCACGCTGATGCTCGGCCACTCCACCCGGCTGCAGTTCACCACGCTGGTGGCCACCGGCCAGGAGTTCCTGGAGGCGTCCAAGGCCTCGGGCGCGGGGCCGCTGCGCTCCTTGATCCAGGTGATGTTGCCCATGTGTCGAAAAGGGATCGCCGCCACCGCTGCGCTGACCTTCGTGCTGTTGTTCCATGAATTCAGCGCCTCGCTGATGGTGCGCTCGGCGCGTACCCAGGTCATCGGCAGTGTGATGTACGACGTCTGGGCGGGTGGCATTTACTCCGAAGTGGCGGTGCTGGCGCTGATCATGGTGGTGGTCACCGTGGTGGGCGTTTGCATCGCAGGCTGGATGGGCGGAACCGATTCAGCGCAACAAAAGGGTTAAGACGTGCAAGAACTGAAGATAGAACATCTTGTCAAGCGTTATCCGGGCCGTGACCAGGTCGTCGCGGTCAACCATGTCAACGTGGATGTGCAGGCCGGTGAAATGCTTGTGCTGCTGGGGCCCAGCGGCTGCGGCAAGACCACGCTGCTGCGCTGCGTCGCGGGCTTGGAGGACGCGCAGGAAGGGCGCATTGTGCTTGAGGGCCAGCCGGTGTTCGATTCGGCCACTGGCCTGAACCAGCCCACCCATTTGCGCGACATCGGCATGGTGTTCCAGAACTACTCGTTGTGGCCGCACATGACCGTGCAACGCAATGTGGAGTATCCGCTGCGCGCCCGCGGCAGCCCCGACCGCGCGAAGCGCGCGCGTGAGGTGCTGGAGGTGGTGCAGTGCGGCCACTTGGCCGACCGTTACCCGGCCATGCTCAGCGGCGGTCAGCAGCAGCGCATTGCACTGGCGCGCGCTCTGGCTCCCCGTCCCAAGGTGATGTTGCTGGACGAGCCTTTGTCCAACCTGGACGCCTTGCTGCGGGTGGAGTTGCGCACGCATCTGCGGGCCATCCACCGCGAGCTGGGTTTTACCGGCATCTACGTCACGCACGATCAGCTCGAGGCCTTCAACCTGGGCACGCGGGTGGCGGTCATGAATGCCGGCCGCATCGAGCAGCTCGACAGCGCCAGCACCGTCTATGAGCGCCCGGCCACCGACTACGTGGCTCGCTTTCTGGGCATCCGCAATGTCCTGGAGCTGCGGTCCGAAGGCGGCGGCTGGTCCAGCGGCGCTGGACGCCTGGAAGGTGACCTCGGCCTGTTCGAGCGCCACAAGGGCAGTCTGCAGCTGTTCCTGCGTCCCCAGGCGCTGCGTTTGCACGTTCCGGGCGCGCCCATTGCCCAGGTCGGGCATCTGAGCCTGGCCGGTGGGCACATTGTCGAGTCCTTGTATTCCGGCAGCGAGGTGGATACGGTGCTTCGCGTGGGCGACGTCACGCTCTATGCCTCCAACCCAGTGGGCAGCGGGCAGTTCAAGCCGGGCGATCCGGTGACCGTCTCCTTCGAGAGCCGCAGCGCCTTGCTCTACGTCGACGGCAAACTCGCTCCCCAATAAAAAACGCCCCGGCGAAGGCATCGCCGGGGCGCTGTGTGAGCGGGGCCTGGGGCCCCTGCGCCGCTCAGGCCTTGAACATGCGGTCGAACTTGATCTTGTAGTCGCGCTGGAATTCCGGCGTGTAGCGGAACACGTCCCAGGGCTGCATGGTGCGCGCGTCCAGCGAACCCGGGATGCCCTGGATGACGCTGGCGGTTTCGCCCGAGCCATTCCAAACGGCCTGGCCGCGGCGCGACATCATGTAGTCCAGGAACACCAGCGCGGCATTCGGGCGCCGCGAATGCGCCACGGCGGCCAGCACGTCGCGGCTGGCGAACGCGGGATTGGGCTGAAACACCTTCATCGGCGCGCCCTGGGCGATCAGCGAATTGGCCACGGCATGGATGCCGTAGGCGGCGGCAGCCAGCTCGCCCGAGGCAATGCTCTGGAACAGCGGCAGCACACCGACGGTCAGCTTGGGTTTTTGCGCGGCGAACTGTGGCAGGAAGTCTGCCCCCTGGGTTTTTTCGATCCACTCGTAGAAGGCAAATACCGTCTCGGCCACCAAGTCGGAACTGCCAACCCGTCCGCGCAGTTCCGGGCGCAGCAGGTCGCGCATGCTGGTGATCGGCGTCTTCACGAGATTGGTGTTGTAGGCCATCACAAAGGGCATCACGGCCACCACGGGCACGACACCGTAGAGCAGGCTTTCCTTGGGAAAGTCCGCGGTCGCCGGACCCACGGGCCGCAGGAAGAAATTCTCCTGCGCCTTGGTGCGGTACCAGATGGCGTTGGCGTATTGGGTGATGTCGGCGCCGTCGAGCTTGTTGGCCTTTTCGTTCTCGATGGCCTGCATGTGCGTCACCGGCGTGAGCTGGCGGCGGTACTCGACCTTGATTTCCGGGTAGAGCGACGTGAAGTCCTTGGTCAGACGCTCGAACACCTGAGGCACGGCCTGGTGGTAGATGATGAGAGCGCCTTCCTTCTTGGCGTCGGCGACGATTTTTTGCCAGTTGGCGTCGCCCTGCTGGGCGTGCGCGCTTTGTCCGGCCAGGGTGAGCGCGCCGATGGCGCCCATTGCTGCGCGGCGGTTGATCTGCGTGGGCTTGTGATCAGTGTTCATGCGTGTCTCCTGTGTTGACGATAAGCCTGCCTGCTGCGCCGCGACGATCTGCGGGGGGATCGTCCGACCTAAGAAACCTATTGGCTGGCAGAGCAGGGCCAATAGGCGTTGGAAACCGTTCAGGTGGCGGTTAGGCCTCCGTCCAAGGGCACGGCCACCCCGCTGATCCAGCCCGACTCGTCGCTGGCCAGAAACAGCGCCAGGTTGGCGCAGTCGGCCAAGGTGCCGATGCGGCGCATGGGGTGGCGGGCCGCCACCGTCGCTTGCTGTTCGGCCAGGGTGGCTGTGCTGCCTGCCTCCAGGGCGCGCTGCTCCCACACCCGCGAGACCAAGGGCGTTGGAATCGAGCTCGGGCAGATGGCGTTGCAGCGGATGTTCTTGGGGCCGTATTCGGCGGCGATCTGCCGGGTCAGCCCGACCACGCCAGACTTGGCCGAAGAGTAGTGCGGCAGGTCCGGGATGCCGATCAGCCCGGCCGTGCTCGATTGGTTGATGATGGATCCGCCCCCGCCCGCGATCATGTGGGGCAAGGCGTACTTGGCCGACAACCAGACGCTGGTCAGGTTGATGGCGATCATGCGATCCCACTGCTCCAGCGTCATGTCGATTGCATTGGCGGCCTCGCCGATGCCGGCATTGGCATACAGGATGTCCAAGCGGCCGAAGGCTGATACCGTCTGCGCCACCATGGCCTCAATGTCGGCCGCCTTGGCCACGTCCACGGTCATGGCCAGGGCTGCTGGGCCGATCAGCCGCGCTGTTTCTTCGACGTTGGCGGTGTCAATGTCGGCGCACAGCACGCGCGCGCCCTCGGCCGCGAACAACTGGGCGCTGGCGCGTCCGATGCCCGAGCCTGCGCCCGTGATGATGGCCACCTTGCCTGCGAGTCTGTTTGCCATGTCTGCTCCTGGGGGTAGGGATTTAGGTCTTGTCGCCGCTGTCCCGGTGGGTGAATTCCGTAATGAAAGGCGCGATCACATCGCCATTGATCTTGCAGTCCAGCAATATCGGCCCCTGGGGGTTGGAAAGCGTCGGCGCGAGCTTGAGCAGATCGTCCATGGAACGGATGGTGTGGGCTTCGAAGCCCAGGGGCTCGGCCATGGGGGCGAAGTCCACGTCAAAAAACTCGGCCTTGGCCGG
>CANHBU010000287.1 GCA_947458345.1 Comamonadaceae bacterium | reverse complement strand
CGATTCTAGGTCTGCATCCCCTGCCTTGCCGGCCTTACCCAGGGCAGCCCTGCGCCAGCTGCGGTCAAACCCCCAAACAGCCTGCGGTCTTGCCCCGACCCGAGGCAGCCGGCGCAGGCGGCTATTTGAGCCCCATGCCGCGGGCGATCACTTCCTTCATGATCTCGTTGGTGCCGCCGTAGATGCGCTGCACCCTGGCATCGGCATAGGCGCGGGTGATGGGGTACTCCCACATATAGCCGTAGCCGCCGAAGAGCTGTACGCAGTCGTCCATGACCCGACCCTGCAGGTCGGTGGTCCAGTACTTGGCCATGCTGGCGGTGGCGGTATCGAGCTGGTTCTTCAGCATCAGCTCGGTGCAGCGGTCCACAAACACCCGGGCCACCTGCACCTGGGTCTGCAGCTCGGCCAGAGTATGGCGGGTGTTTTGAAAGCTGCCGATGGTCTGACCGAAGGCTTGGCGCTGCTGCACATAGTCCAGCGTCCAGCCTATGGCCGCTTCGCTGGCTGCCACCGCCCCGATGGCAATTTGCAGCCGCTCCCAGGGCAGTTGCTCCATCAGGGCGATGAAGCCGCGGTTTTCATGGGCCGGCCCGCCCAGCAAGTTGGCGGCAGGCACCCGGACATCCGAGAAAAACAGCTCTGAGGTGTCCTGCGCCTTCAGTCCCAGTTTATTGAGGCGCTTGCCCACTGAGAAACCGGGCATGCCGCGCTCGACCAAAAACAAGCTGGTGCCCTTGGCGCCGGCCGACGGATCGGTTTTGGCCACCACAATCACCAGGTCGGCATGCCAGCCGTTGGTGATGAAGGTCTTGCTGCCCTCGATTCGGTAGTGGTCGCCGCCCTCGCGTACCGCAGTGGTCCGTATGCCCTGCAAGTCGCTGCCGGCGGCCGGCTCGCTCATGGCGATGGCGCCCACCATCTCGCCCGAGGCCAGGCGCGGCAGGTAGCGCTGCTGCTGTTCGGGCGTGCCGTAATGCTGCAAATAGGGCGCAACGATTTCAGTGTGCAGACCAAAGCCGATGCCGGTAAAACCTGCGCGCCCGAGTTCCTCCATCTGCACCACCGAGTAGAGCTTGTCGGCGCCGGCCCCGCCCAGCGATTCGGGCAGGCTCATGCACAAAAAGCCGTCGCGCCCGGCCTGGTGCCAGACTTGCCGGTCCACATAACCTTGCTCTTCCCAGTCGGCATGAAATGGGGCGATGTGCTGGTCCATGAAGCGCCGAAAGGCATCGCGAAATTGCTCGTGCTCGGCGCTGAAAAGGGTGCGTTCAATCATGAAAAAAAGTGACCGAAGACGGCCTAAGAAGTGACCTCACGATCTTCCTATACTGCCCCTCGAAAGCCCATCCCCACAGACCCTGATCCATCCTGACCTTCATCCCAAGATTCAAGGCAAACCCACCATGACTGAAGCACTGATCTTCGATGCCATACGCACGCCCCGCGGCAAGGGCAAGGCTGACGGTCGCCTGCATGAAGTCAAGCCGGTCGATTTGCTGGCCGGTGTGCTCACCCAATTGCAGCGGCGCCAGGGCTTTGATACCGCCGCCATCGACGATGTGGTCATGGGCGTGGTCTCGCCGGTGGGCGAGCAGGGCTCGGTGATCGCCAAGGTGGCTGCGCTCAAGGCCGGCTGGGACTTTCGGGCATCGGGCGTGCAGATCAACCGCTTTTGCGCCTCGGGGCTGGAGGCGGTCAACCTGGCCGCGCAGAAGGTCCGCTCGGGCTGGGAAGACCTGGTGGTGGCCGGCGGGGTGGAGTCGATGAGCCGGGTGCCGATTGGCAGCGACGGCGGCGCCTGGGCGCAAGACCCGCAGACCCACAGCGCGACCTTGTTTGTACCGCAGGGCATAGGCGCAGACCTGATCGCCACCCTGGCCGGCTTTGGCCGCGAGGATGTTGACGCCTACGCCCTGAGCAGCCAGCAGCGCGCCGCCCAGGCCCGCGCTGCCGGCTGGTTCGACCGCTCGGTGGTGCCGGTGCGCGATGTGCTGGGCCAGGTGATCCTGGCGCAGGACGAATTCATCAAGCCGCAGACCACCCTGGAAGGTCTGGCCGCGCTCAAGCCGGCCTTCCAGGCGCTGGGCGAGATGGGCTTTGACGAGGTGGCCCAGCAGCGCTACCCGCAGGTTGAGCGCATTGCCCATGTGCACCATGCGGGCAACTCATCGGGCATCGTCGACGGCGCTGCGGCCATGCTGATTGGCTCGCAGGCCGCCGGCCGCAGCCATGGGCTCAAGCCGAGGGCGCGCATCGTCGCCACCGCGCTCAGCGGCGACGACCCGACCATCATGCTCACCGGGCCGATGCCAGCGGCGCGCAAGGCCTTGGCCAAGGCCGGCATGCAGATTGAACAGATCGATCTGTTCGAGGTCAACGAGGCCTTTGCGGCGGTGCCCATGCGCTTCATGAAGGAAATGGGTGTGCCGCACGAGAAGGTCAATGTCAACGGCGGGGCCATCGCCATGGGACACCCGCTGGGGGCCACCGGCGCCATGATCCTGGGCACCTTGCTCGACGAACTCGAGCGCCGCCAACTGCGCTACGGCCTGGCCACCTTGTGCGTGGGCGGGGGCATGGGCATTGCCACCATCATCGAACGCATCTGAGGGCCGAAGCCATGAAAAACATACGCTTGAGCATCGAAGGCGGCATCGCCACCCTCACCTTTGACGAACCCGACTCGCCCGTCAACACCATGTGCCTGCAGTGGCAAGACGATATGGCCGAGGCCGCCGCCTTGCTGGTGGCCCAGCGTCCGCAACTTAAGGGCATCATCCTGGCGTCGGCCAAGAAAACTTTTTTTGCCGGTGCCGATCTCAAGGCGGTGATGCGTTTGACGCCAGCCGATGCGCCGCGCGTCTATGCCGAGGTCGAGCGTGTCAAAAAGAACTTTCGCACCCTCGAGACCCTGGGTCTGCCAGTGGTCAGCTGCATCAATGGCAGCGCCCTGGGCGGTGGGTGGGAAGTGGCGCTGATCGGGCACCACCGCATCGCTATCGATGATCCGCGCATCGAGCTGGGCCTGCCCGAGGTGACGCTCGGTCTGCTGCCCGGCGCCAGCGGCGTGACCAAAATGGTGCGCCAGCTCGGCCTGATGGCCGCCCAGCCCTATTTGGTCGAGGGCCGCCTCTTCCAGCCCCGCCAGGGCGCCGAAGCTGGGCTGGTGCATGAGCTGGTGGCCGACGAGCAGCAGTTGCGCCCACGCGCGCTGGCCTGGATCGCCGAGCATCTGCAGGCCATGCACCCCTGGGAGGCCAAGGGCTACAAGATCCCCGGTGGCGACGCCCGCAGCCCCAAGATCGCCGCCGCGCTGACGGTGGCGCCGGCCATGCTCAAGAAAAAAACCCGCGGCCTGCTGCCCGCGCCCGAGGCGATTTTGGCCTGCATGGTCGAAGGCAGCCTGGTCGATCTGGAGACCGCCTTGCGCATCGAAAGCCGCTACCTGGCCCAACTGATGACCGGCGGGCAGGCGCAGTCCATGATCAACACCTTCTTCTTCAACATGAATGCGGTCAAGGGCGGCGCCGCCAGACCGGCGGGCGTGGCGCGGTTCAAGCCGCAAAAGGTGGGCATTGTGGGCGCGGGCATGATGGGCGCAGGCATCGCCTGGGCCCAGGCCAGCCGAGGCATGGCCACGGTGCTGATCGACACCGACGCGCAAAAAGCCCAACGCGGCAAAGCCTACAGCGAAAAACTGGCGCAGCAGCGGGTCAGCAAGGGCCGCATGAGCACGGCCGAGCAAGAGGCGCTGCTGGCGCGCATCGAGGCGGGCGCCGATGTGCAGGCGCTGGCCGGTTGCGAGCTCATCATTG
>CANHBU010000286.1 GCA_947458345.1 Comamonadaceae bacterium | reverse complement strand
GGCGCAGCGCGGGCACCGCGTGCTCCTGCTCGACCGTGCCGGACGCATCAAGCCCTGCGGCGGCGCCATCCCGCCGCGTTTGATCCGCGATTTCGACATCCCCGACGAGCTGCTGGTGGCCAAGGCCCAATGTGCCCGCATGGTGGCACCGTCCAACCACCGGGTCGATATTCCGATCGACAACGGCTTTGTGGGCATGGTCAATCGCGAGGATTTCGACGAGTGGCTGCGCCAGCGCGCGGCGCAAGCTGGCGCCGAGCGGCGCACCGGCACCTTCGATCGCATCGAGCGCGATGCCGACGGCACGGCGGTGATCCACTACATGGCCCGAGCGCCGCACACCAAGGGCGAAGGCACGCCGGCGAGCGTGCGCGCTCGCTGCATCATTGGCGCCGACGGTGCCAACTCCGAAGTGGCCAAGCAGCAAGTGCCCGGCGCGGACAAGGGCAAGTTCGTCTTTGCCTACCACGAGATCGTGCGCGCGCCCGAACACAAGCCGGCCGGCTATGACGCCACCCGATGCGATGTGTTCTACCAGCGCCAAGTCTCCCCCGATTTTTACGGCTGGGTCTTCCCGCACGGCGACACGCTCAGCATCGGCACGGGCAGCGCCGACAAGGGCTTTTCACTCAAGGGCGCCACTGCCTTGCTGCGGCGCATGAGCGGGCTCGACCGCGCTGAAACCCTGCGCCGTGAAGGCGCGCCGCTGCCGCTCAAGCCCCTGCCGCGCTGGGACAACGGGCGCGATGTGGTGCTGGCCGGCGACGCCGCCGGTGTGGTGGCGCCCGCCTCGGGTGAAGGCATTTACTACGCCATGCTCGGTGGGCAACTGGCGGCCGAGGCCGCGCATGAGTTGCTGCGCACCGGCCAGGCCAGCGCCCTGAAGCTGGCGCGCAAACGCTTCATGAAGGAGCACGGCACGGTGTTTTGGGTGCTCGGCATGATGCAGTGGTTTTGGTACACCACCGACCGCAGGCGCGAGCGCTTCGTCAAGATCTGCGAAGACCGCGATGTGCAGCAACTGACCTTTGAGTCCTACATGAACAAGAAGCTCACGCGCAAAAAGCCCATGGCCCATGTGCGAATTTTCTTCAAGGACGTGGCCCACCTGCTGGGGCTGGCCCGGGTTTAGCACTTTGAAGGCTTGGCTAGCGCTCCGCCCCCCATGACAAGCACGGCCTGCTAAGCTCCTTGTCCATGACAAGGACCCTGCAGCAACTTCTCGGGCTCCAACTGCCCATCATCCAGGCTCCCATGGCCGGTGTACAGGGCAGTGCGCTGGCGGTGGCGGTCTGCAAGGCGGGCGCCCTGGGGTCCCTGCCCGGCGCCATGCTCGGCATGGCGGCACTCCAACAAGAGTTGGCGGCCCTAGAGGCGGCGAGCAGCGGCCCCTACAACGTCAACTTTTTCTGCCATCAGCCGCCCCAGGCCAGCGCGGCCGAGCAAGCCATCTGGCAAGAAACGCTAGCACCCTACTTTGCTGAGCTGGGCGTCGACCAGCAAAACCTGCCGACCGGTCCGAGCCGCACGCCCTTCGACGCCGAGACCGCCTCGGTGCTGGAGGCTTTCAAGCCTGCCGTGCTGAGCTTTCATTTCGGCCTGCCAGCGCCTGAGTTGCTGCAGCGGGTGCGGCGCTGGGGCGCCAAGGTTTTGTCGTCGGCCACCACCGTTGAAGAAGCGCTCTGGCTTCAAGAGCGTGGCGTCGATGCCATCATCGCCCAAGGCCTGGAAGCGGGGGGCCATCGCGGCATGTTCCTCTCGCAGGATCTGAGTACCCAAGTCGGCACCTTTGCCCTGCTGCCGCAGATCGTCAAGGCGGTGAAGGTCCCGGTGATCGCAGCCGGCGGCATAGCCGACGCGCAAGGGGTGGCTGCCGCCCTGGCTCTGGGCGCTGCCGGCGTGCAGGTCGGCACCGCCTATATGCTTTGCACCGAGGCCGGCACCAGCGCAGTCCACCGAGCCGCCCTGAAAAGCCCCGCTGCCCGGCTGACTGCTCTGAGCAATGTGTACACCGGCCGCCCGGCGCGCGGCATCGTCAACCGGTTGATGCGCGAGCTCGGGCCGATCAGCCCGGCCGCCCCACCCTTTCCGCTGGCCACCGCGGCCGTGAGCGCCTTGCGCGCCAAAGCCGAGGCCCAAGGCAGCAGCGATTTTTCAGCGCTTTGGGCCGGCCAAAATGCGAGCGCTTGCCGGGAAGTCTCGGCCACGCTGCTGACGCGGCAACTTGCAGGCTTGGCCGATTGACGGCCAGGCGGCTTGTCGGGCAAGCACCGGGCCCACCAACGAAAACGACCCCGCTCAGGGGTCGTTTTCAGCAGACTGCGGCGCCGGGGGGCCGTAGACCGATCAGCCCAAGGATCAGCCCAAGGCTTTGGTGACGGCGCGCTGAGTCTGCACGCTGATCAAATTGGCCCGGTAGGCCGCCGAGGCGTGGATGTCTTGGTTCAGACCGCTGGCGTCGATTTTCACGCCCGCGGCAGCCGCAGCCGTGAAGCTGGCCGACAGCGCCTGCTCCAGACCGGCGTGACGGAACACGCCATCGCTGGACGCACCCGTGATCGCCACCCGCGCGCCGCTGGCAAACTGGGCGACAAACACGCCGACCATGGCAAAGCGCGAGGCCGGCTGCTTGAACTTCATGTAGGCCGCGCGCTTGGGGATAGGAAAACTGATCGCGGTGATCAATTCGCCGTCGGCGAGCGCGGTGCTGAACATGCCCTTGAAGTAGTCGTCGGCAGCGATCTTGCGGGTGTTGGTGTGAATGGTCGCGCCCAGAGCCAGCACCGCGCTGGGGTAGCAGGCGGCCGGGTCGTTGTTGGCCACCGAGCCGCCAAGCGTGCCCATGGCCCGCACTTGACGGTCTCCGATGTTGCCCGCCAGATCGGCCAGGGCCGGAATCAGGGCCTTGACTTCGGCATGGCTGGCCACGTCGGCATGGCGCGTCATGGCACCAATGACCAAGGCGTCGCCGTCGCGGCAGATGCCGGTCAATTCCTTGACGCCGCTCAGATCGACCAATTGGTCGGCACTGGTCAGGCGCAGCTTCATCGAAGCCAGCAGGGTCTGGCCGCCCGCCAGGGGGCGCCCGCCCGCGCTGGCAAGCTTGACCGCATCGGCGCTGGAGGTCGGACGTTCGAGAGTGAAGGGATACATCTTGCTTTTCTCCTGTTCTTGTCTGCTTACTGCTTGGCCGCTGCGATGGCCTGCCAAACGCGCGCCGGGGAAGCCGGCATGTCCAGATCCTTGACGCCCAAAGGCCGCAGCGCATCGAGGACTGCATTGATCACCGCCGGCGGCGAGCCAATGGCACCGGCCTCGCCGCAGCCCTTGGCACCCAGCGGATTATGGGTGCAAGGCGTGACCAGGGTGTCGAGCCGGAAATCGGGCACGTCGTCGGCGCGCGGCATGGCGTAGTCCATGAAGGAGCCGGTCAGCAGCTGGCCGGACTCGGGGTCATAGATGCAGTTTTCCATCAGCGCCTGACCGATGCCTTGCACCAAGCCGCCATGGACCTGACCTTCGACGATCATGGGGTTGATGATGTTGCCAAAGTCGTCAACTGCGGTAAAGCGGTCCAGGCGCACCACGCCGGTGGCCGGATCGACCTCGACCTCGCAGATGTAGGTGCCGGCCGGGAAGGTGAAGTTGGTCGGGTCGTAAAACGCCGTCTCGTTGAGGCCCGGCTCGAGCTTGTCGAGCGGGTAATTGTGCGGCACGTAGGCCGTGAGCGCCACCTGACCGAAGGGGATCTTCTTGTCGGTGCCGCGCACCACGAACTCACCGCCGACGAAGTCGATGTCGGCGTCGCTGGCCTCCATCAG
>CANHBU010000285.1 GCA_947458345.1 Comamonadaceae bacterium | reverse complement strand
TGGCTTCAAGGATCTCCAGGCCACGGCCCCTGAACACCGCCAGCGCCCGGTGCGAAGGCACCCGGCCGATTGGCTCGTCATAGTCAAAATAGTCGCGAAACTTGGCGTTGTCGGGGTGGTTCTCGTCCTTGCCGGCCACCAGCTTGGAGGCCAACAAGCCCTCCTCCCACAACCACTGCCGCAGCGACTGCACCAGGCTTGCATCTTCGGCCCAGCGCTCCGACAGGATGTCGCGCACACCGTCGAGCACCGCCTGCACCGTGGTGAAGTCGTCGCCGGCCTCGGTTTTGTCTTTGAGCACATAGGACTTGGCCTCCTCGGCCGGCACCCGGCTCGGGTCCGCCCACAACAGCTCGGCCAGGGGCTCAATGCCCGCCTCGCGCGCGATCTGGGCTTTGGTGCGGCGCTTAGGCTTGTAGGGCAGGTAAAGATCTTCTAGATCTTGCTTGGTGGCCGCTGCCTCAATGGCAGCGCTCAGTGCGGGCGTGAGCTTGCCCTGCTCTTCAATGCTTTGGCGCACGGCCTGACGCCGCTCGCTGAGCTCGCGCAAGTAGCCCAGGCGGTATTCGAGCTCGCGCAGCTGGACGTCATCGAGCCCTGCGGTGGCCTCTTTGCGATAGCGCGCGATGAAGGGAACGGTGGCGCCTGCGTCGAGCAAGCTGGCCGCCGCGCGGACCTGCTCGGGCCGAACTTTGAGCTCGGCGGCAATCTGGGCATCAATTGAAAGCATAGAAATTGTTGGATATCAGAAGGCCGCACTTGGGCGCGGCAAAAACACCCGGCCCCGAGGGGAGCGGCATTCTCCCATAGGGCTCAGCCCTGCCTGGGCTCTTGTGCGAGCCGCGCCCTGGCGGCGATCGCAGCGTGTCGGCTCAACTGCCGCGCAGGGCGGCTTTGAGTTGCTCGCGCACTTGCGGCCGGTCTGCAAAGGGGTCGCCGGGATTGCGCGCCTGCACGATGTCCTCCATGCGCGCCTGCACCGTACGCAGCGCCTGCGGATGGCTGTAGATATAAAACTGCCCGGCTTCGATCGCGGCAAAGGTGCTGGCCGCCACCTCGGCCGCACTGACCTTGCCCGACTGCACCGCCTTGTCCATCATGATCTGGCCGACCCGCTGGCTCGTCGTCGGACGGCTGCTGCTAGAGGCGGGCCGGTTGCGATGGCTCTGGCTGATGCCGGTGGGTACAAAGTAGGGGCACAGCACCGACACGCCGATCTGATCGCTCACCAGGCTCAGGTCATGGTAGAGCGTCTCGGTCAGCGCCACCACCGCATGCTTGCTGACGTTGTAGACGCCCATATTGGGCGGGCTGAGCAGACCGGCCATGCTCGCCGTGTTGACCAAATGGCCGCGCCAGCTGGGGTCGGCCTGAGCCGCCGCGATCATCATCGGGGTGAATAGGCGCACGCCGTGGACCACGCCCATCAAGTTGACGCCCATCACCCAGTCCCAATCGGCCAGTGTGTTTTCCCAGATCAACCCGCCCGATCCCACCCCGGCGTTGTTAAACACCAGATGCGGCGCGCCCCACTTCGCATCAACCGCATTGGCCATGGCCTGCATCGCTGCCGCATCGCCCACACTGAGCACGAAGGGCAGCACCTGCACACCCTGCCCGCGCAATTCCTGGCTGGCCTGCTCCAGCGCATCGGCCTGCACATCTGCGAGCACCAGACGCATGCCCCGCTGGCCGGCCAAACGCGCCAACTCCAGGCCAAAACCGGAGCCCGCTCCGGTGATCACTGCCGTCTTGCCTGAAAACTCGTTCAACATGGCGTCAGTCTTTGAGGGCGCGCAAGGCGTAACCCACACGCGGAAAATGCACCTGAACGCGGCCGGCGCGCTCATCGCTGCGGCCCAGGATGTAGCGGCCTTTCGTTGCCGCCAGCAGCTGACCTTCGGTCGGCTCCGGGCCAAAGCCCTCGGCCGCCACCGAGACCCTGCTGCCTAGCGCGATGCCGTGCACATCTTCAAAAGGCTCGTCCTGCAGCGAGCGCGGCGTGCTCCTTCGGGCCAGATCGATGGCCTGCTCGGCGCTGTAGCGCTCGATCTGTCCGTGCCCGATCGCGGCCATCCGGTCCATCCAGGCCAGCACCTTGGGGCAGGCCTGCAGCACACCGGCCATCGCCGGCGTCTGGGTTCGGTTGAACCACAGCGGGTGGTAGCTTGCAAAGTCGGCCACGCCGGGCTGCTGGCCCAAAACAAAGGGGCTCGATTCAAGCATCTGCTCGAGTCGCAGCAGGTAGCTGCGCAAGGCGCTGGTGCCGTCGGCTGGGCGCGGCCGGGACAGGCCGGCCGACATCGCTTTGCGGTCCTCCGCAAAGGCCTGCATGGCCTGGGGCGTGGCCTTGCCAAACAGCTGGGCCATACCGGCGGCCTGCATGCTGTGTGACATGGCCGCCCAAAACAAGGTGCTATCGGCCCATTGCGCCAGGCAGCGGGCCAAATCAGGCTGCGGGCCCGACAGCGCAGGCTGCGCGGGCGCCAACTCATCGAGCACCTCGGCAATCAGCATGGTGTCGCAATAAATGTCGGCGCCCACCTGCAAGATCGGGGTCTTGCGATAGCCGCCGGTCAAGGCCAGCACATCGGGCTTGGGCATGACCATAGGGATAAAAACCGACTTCCAGCTCAGCCGCTTGTAGCCCAGCATCAGCCTGACTTTCTCGGCAAAGGGTGAAGCAGGGTAGTGGTGTAAGACCAGGTCGTTCATAAGGGGTCTCCGGGGTTGTGGGCGGCACTTGGGTAGCGGGGCATGGCGCGATCGAGGAGCAACTGCAGGGGTGCGGACTCAGGCAAAGCGCCAAAGACGGGAGCGGCTGCCGAAAGCCGCGAGGCGCAGAAGGCCGCTGCAACCGCGGCTGGAGCGTGCTGCAGCAGCCCGGCAGCCTGCATCAGCAGGGCCAACTCCTGCGCCAGAACGCGGGCCTGGCCGGCGGTGGCCAACTCCTCAACGCGCGCGGGAAGGCGTGCAAGCCTGAGGTCGAGCTGCGCATCGAGCCCCTGGACGGCTTTGAGCTCGTCGCACAAGGCGTCGATCGCGCCGCTTTGGCGCAGGGCCCGCAAAAGGTCCAGCGCCATGATGTTGCCCGAGCCCTCCCAAATTGAGTTCAGGGGCATTTCACGGTAGATGCGGGCCATGGGCGAGAGACCGCCCTCCTCCACATAGCCGTTGCCGCCCAGGCATTCCATCGCCTCTTGGGCAAAGGCGCTGCCGCGTTTGCAGATCCAGAATTTGGCAATCGGCGTGAGCAAGCGCGCCATCGCCGCCTCGTGGGCCTGCCCGCGTCCATCAATGGCCCGGGCCAGTCGCAAGCACAGGGCGATTGCCGCCTCGCATTCGAGCGCCAGATCGGCCAGCACGTTGCGCATCAAGGGCTGCTCGATCAAGGCTTTGCCAAAAGCATGGCGCTGATGCGCATGATTGAGCGCCAGGCTCAGCGCGGCGCGCATGAGGCCGGTGGTGCCCAAGGCGCAGTCCAGCCGAGTCAGGGTGCCCATCTCCAAGATCTGGGCAATGCCGCGGCCCTCTTGGCCGACCAAGTAGGCCATGGCGTCATCGAACTCAACCTCTGCGCTGGCATTGGCATGGTTGCCCAGCTTGTCCTTGAGCCTCTCGATGCGCCACGTGTTGAGGCTGCCGTCAGCAAGCACTCTGGGCATGAACAGGCAACTCAGACCGCCAGCGGTTTGCGCCAGAACCAAAAAAGCGTCGGACATGGGCGCCGAAAAAAACCACTTGTGACCCCGCACGCGGTAGCGCGCACCCCAGGCGTCGTGACCATCCGCCACCGCCACCGTGGTGTTGGCCCGCACGTCCGAGCCGCCCTG
>CANHBU010000284.1 GCA_947458345.1 Comamonadaceae bacterium | reverse complement strand
TGGCCGAAAAAATGCAGGCCGAGGGCCGCGGCCGCATGCTCGATCAGTTTGCCAATCCCGACAACCCGCGCATCCACTACGAGACGACCGGCCCCGAGATCTGGAACGACACCCAGGGCCGGGTCACCCACTTTGTCAGTGCCATGGGGACCACCGGCACCATCACCGGTGTGTCGCGTTACCTGAAAGAAAAAAACCCGGCCATTCGCATCATCGGCGCACAGCCCAGCGAGGGCTCACGCATCCCGGGCATCCGCAAGTGGCCGCAGGCCTATCTGCCCAAAATTTATGACGCCAGTCATGTGGACGAGCTGCGCCTGGTCAGCCAGGCCGATGCCGAAGACATGTGCCGCCGCATGGCCCGCGAGGAGGGCATCTTTGCAGGCATTTCGGCCGCCGGCGCCTGTTGGGTGGCGCAGCAGGTGGCGAGCGAAGTGCGCGATGCGGTCGTCGTTTTCATCGTGTGTGATCGCGGTGATCGCTATCTGTCCACCGGGGTCTTCCCCGCCTGAAAGGCGCCGTCATGGCCGAATTTCGTTTCTGTCCGATGTGTGCCAGCGCGCTGGCCTGGCAAAGCCGCAGCGAAGATGGCGGCGAGGTCTCGCGCCTGCGCTGCACGTCTTGTGATTACACCCATTGGAACAACCCGACCCCGGTGCTTGCAGGCATCGTTGAGGTCGACGGCAAGATTTTGCTGGCGCGCAATGCTGCCTGGACTGGCCGGCGTTTTGCGCTCATCACGGGCTTCATGGAGGCGGGCGAGACGCCGCAAGAGGGCATCGGCCGCGAAATTCTCGAGGAAACCAGTCTGCAGGTCACGGCCCTCAAGCTCATCGGTGTTTACGACTTCAAGCGGATGAACCAGGTCATCATCGCCTATCATGCGCACGCCCAGGGGGTGGTCTCGCTGTCTCCTGAGTTGGTCGAATACCAACTGCTGGCGCCCCACGATCTGATCTGCTGGCCCGCAGGCACGGGCTACGCGCTGGCCGACTGGTTGCGCACCCAGAACATAGAGCCCCGGTTCATGACCTGGGAAGAACGAGAAGCGATGAGCCGAGATACATGATGCAATTTGACAAGGAACTCGACACCCGGGGGCTGAACTGCCCCTTGCCCATTCTCAAGGCCAAGAAAACCCTGGCCGAGATGGTCAGCGGCCAGCTGCTCAAGGTCATGTCCACCGACGCGGGCTCGGTGCGCGACTTTCAGGCCTTTGCCAAGCAGACCGGCAACGAGCTCGTGGGCCAGGAAAGCGCGGCCGGCGAGTTTATTCACGTGCTCAAGCGCCGCTGAAGGTCTTAGCGATACACCGGAAAACCTCGCCATTGCGAGGAGCCGAATTTGGCCGCGAGGCGCTGGCGCCGTGGCGGGACGCGGCAATCCAAGATTTTTCGAATGCCGCTGCTGGATCGCTTCGTTCCTCGCAGTGACAAAGCGGGGCCCCGCAGAGGGTTCCTGTTTGCAGCCCCGCCTGGGCTGTGCTTACTGAACCTTCAGCTGTTGCAGGTATTGCCGAAAAGCGGGCCCCACCTCGCCGTGCTGCAGGGCCAGTTCGACGGTGGCCTCTAAAAAGCCTTCCTTGCTGCCGCAGTCGTAGCGCTTGCCTTCGTATTGAAAGGCATAGGCCGCCTCGTCGGCCAGCAGACTCGCGATGCCATCGGTGAGCTGGATCTCGCCGCCCGCGCCGCTGCCGAGTTGGCGCAGATGCCTGAAGATGGCCGGCGTGAGGATGTAGCGGCCGGCCACGCCGATGCGCGAGGGCGCCACTTCAGGGGCCGGTTTCTCGACGATGCGCTCGATCTGCGTCAGCCTCGCCTCGATCGGCTTGCCCGCCACGATGCCGTAGCGGCGGGTGTGCTCCTGTGGCACCTCCTGCACGGCCAGCACCGAGCGGCCTAGGCGTGCAAACTGCTCGTTCATCTGGGCCAGCACCGGCGGCTCGCCGACCATCAGGTCATCGGCCAGCAGCACTGCAAAAGGTTTGCTGCCCACCACATGCTCGGCGCACAGCACGGCGTGGCCCAGGCCGAGCATGCGGTGCTGCCTGACATAGGAAAAGTGCATGTCCTCCATCTTGACCGAGCGCAGCAGCTCGAGCAGGCTGTGTTTGCCGGCGGCCTCAAGCTCGTTTTCAAGCTCGTAGGCGGTGTCGAAGTGGTCTTCGATCGCCCGCTTGTTGCGACCGGTGATGAAGACCATATGCCGAATGCCGGCTGCATAGGCTTCTTCTACAGCGTACTGAATGAGTGGCTTGTCGACCACCGGCAGCATTTCCTTGGGCTGGGCTTTGGTGGCCGGCAGAAAGCGCGTGCCCAGGCCTGCGACTGGGAAAACGGCGATCTTGAGTGCTGAATTCATGAGGGCGTATGCGGTGTGGTGGGGCGGCGGAATCGGCCAAACTCAATCATCGCATTTCGGCTGGCTCATCAGTGGGGCTCAGCCCAGTCTCTGCAATTGCGCGCGCAACTTGGCCAGGGTGCCCGAGAAATCATCGAGTCGCTTCTTTTCCTGCTCGATCACCGCCGCCGGCGCCTTGTCGACAAAGGCCTGGTTGCCCAGCTTGCCTTGGGCTTTGGCGATCTCGCCTTCGATCCGGCTTGCCTCTTTGCTCAAGCGGGCTTTTTCGGCGGCTACATCGACTTCAATAAACAGACACATCCGGGTGTTGCCGACCACGGCAACCGGGGCCGATTGCGCCGCTGCCTGCCAGGCGGCCTCGTCTTCAAAGACCTTGACCTCGCTGAGTTTGGCCAGTGCCTGCAGCACGGCCGCGTGGCGGCGCATGAAGGCGGCATCGCCGAGCGCGTAAAGCGGCATGCGGGTCGAGGGCGAGACGTTCATTTCGCCACGCAGATTGCGGCAAGCGTCCACCAGGGACTTGAGCTGCTCGATGCTGGCGATCGCCTGCGGGTCGACCTTGTTCATCTGCGCCTCGGGGTAGCGCGCGATGCTCACCGACTCTCCAGCCAGACCGGCCACCGGCGCCACTTTCTGCCACAGCTCTTCGGTGATGAAGGGAATGATGGGGTGGGCCAGACGCAAGACGGCCTCGAGCGTGCGGATCAGGGTGCGTCGCGTGGCACGCTGCTCGGCGGCGTCACCGGTCTGGATCTGTACCTTGGCGATCTCCAGGTACCAGTCGCAGTATTCGTTCCAGACAAATTCGTAAATCGCACCGGCCACATGGTCCAGGCGGTACTCTTCAAAGCCCTTGGCCACGGCCGCCTCGGTTTGCTGCAACACAGAGGCAATCCAGCGGTCGGCCTGGCTGAACTTCATGTACTGGTAAAACGGCCCAGCGGGAATCATCTCGCCGTTCTCGCCAGTGCGCGGCGGCGCGCATTCGGCCTTGGTGTGCTCCTTCAGGCCGCAGTCCTGACCTTCGCAATTCATCAGCACAAAGCGGGTGGCGTTCCACAGCTTGTTGCAAAAGTTGCGGTAGCCCTCGCAGCGCTTGCTGTCAAAGTTGATGCTGCGGCCCAGGCTGGCCAGGGCGGCAAAGGTAAAGCGCAGCGCGTCGGCACCGTAGGCCGGAATGCCCTCAGGAAACTCTTTTTGCGTGTTCTTGCGCACCTGCGGCGCCGTCTCGGGTTTGCGCAGGCCCTGGCTGCGCTTGTCAAGCAGGGGCTCGAGCGCAATGCCGTCGATCAAATCGACCGGGTCGAGCACATTGCCTTCGCTCTTGCTCATTTTCTTGCCCTGGGCGTCGCGCACCAAGCCATGGATGTAGACATCCCTAAAGGGCACCCGGCCGGTGAAGTGTGTGGTCATCATGATCATCCGAGCGACCCAGAAGAAGATGATGTCGTAGCCGGTAACGAGCATGCTGCTGGGCAGGTA
>CANHBU010000283.1 GCA_947458345.1 Comamonadaceae bacterium | reverse complement strand
GAGCTCTTGCAATTGGCTTTTGAGCTTGGCAATCCGGCTCAGCTGCAGATTGAAGGCGCGCGCGGCGGCCGATTGCGGCTCCTGGGTCTTTGCTGCAAGCCTCAGCGCGGCCGCTTCAGAAGCGGGCTGGGGGGCGGTATCGAGCTCGTCGAACAGCGGCAAGGTATCGGGCATGGCGGAGTTCAGGAGCGGTCGATGGTGTTTGACTTGGGTTACGTCGCAACCGCTCAGTCTAGCCGCGCGCCCGACTGGCACACCGAGCTGGCCCACTGGGGCAGTTCGGCGGCGAGTTATTTGGGCCGGGTCTGCATGAGTCCGCTCTGGCGTTGCGATTGCCGCGCCCTACGGGCTCGTACGGGCTCGCAATGACAAAAAGGGACGGGTGCAGACCGTCCCTGCGCACTGGTCAGTCATCGATCTGGGACAAGAGGGCGACATTGCCGCCAGCAGCCGTGGTGTTGGTGCTGATGGTCTGCTCGGTGCAAAAGCGAGGCAGGTAGTGGGGCCCGCCGGCCTTCGGGCCAGTGCCCGATAGGCCCTGCCCGCCAAAGGGCTGCACGCCGACAACCGCACCGATCATGTTGCGGTTGACATAAACATTGCCCACTTGCGCGGCGTCGGCCAAGGCCCGCGCCCGCACATCGATGCGGGTCTGCAGGCCTAGCGTCAGGCCAAAGCCCAGCGAATTGATCGCCTCGATCACCGCGATTTCGTCCTTGAGGGCGCAGCCAGGCCCCCACCGCATGACTTGCAGCACCGGCCCAAAGATCTCATGCCTGACCTGCGAAAGGTCTGAAATCTCATAAGCCACCGGGCCTTGACAATGGGCGGCCTCAGCGGTGCCCTGTACGGGCCAAAGCAGCCTGGCCGACGCGTCTAGGCTGCTCAAGGCTTGACTGACGCGCTGGTGCGCCGGCTCATCAATCAGCGGGCCGACGTCGGTGGCCCACTGCGACGGATCGCCCACCTGCAGCTCGACCGCCGCGCCGGCAATCATGGCGATCAGCGGGTCGGCAATTGCCTCGTGCACCATCAACACGCGCAGCGCCGAGCAGCGCTGGCCGGCCGAGCGAAAAGCACTTTGTACAACCGCGTCGCAAACCTGTTCGAGCAAGGCACTCGAATCGACCACCATGGCATTGATGCCCCCAGTCTCGGCAATCAGCGGCACGATTGGACCGTCCTTGGCCGCCAAGGCGCGCTGAATATGGCGGGCCACCTCGGTCGAGCCGGTGAACACCACGCCGGCCACCTGCGCTGCAGTCACGAGCGCTGCACCCACGCTCTGGCCCGGCCCGTGCAGCATGTGCAGCACACCGCAGGGCACACCGGACTGGTGCAGCAACTCGACCGTCCTAAGGGCCACGCCAGGGGTCTGCTCGGCGGGCTTGGCCACCACGGCGTTGCCGGTGACCAGCGCTGCAGCCACCTGCCCCAGGAAGATGGCCAGCGGAAAGTTCCAGGGGCTGATGCAAACCCATACCCCGCGTGGGCGCAGCCGCCACAGGTTGTGCTCGCCCGTTGGCCCGGGCAGGGTCTGTGGCGCCATCAAGCACTGCGCCTGCTGTGCGTAATAGCGCAAAAAATCCACCGCCTCGCGCACCTCAGCCAGCGCATCGGGCCAGGTCTTTCGCCCTTGCCTGACCAATAAGGCGCAAAACTCGGGCAGGCTGTCTTGCAGCGCATCGGCTGCCCGCAGCAGCACAGCGGCACGCTCTTGCACCGGCACCGCTGCCCAAGCCGGCCATGCTGCATGGGCCCGCTGCACCGTTAGGGGCGCTTGCTCTGCGCTGGCGCATGCCACCTCGGGCGGATGCACCTGTCGCCAAGCGCGCTCTAAGGGTTCACGCTGGGCGGCCACAGTCAAATCGAGGCCGGCACTGTTGCGCCGATCGTCAAACAGCGCCAAGGGAGCGCGCAGACGTTCGGCTGGGTCCACGCGCAAGGGAGACGCCAGCAAGCGGTCCATAGCCACCGCGGGATCAGCCATCTGGTGCACAAAAGAAGAGTTGGCTCCGTTTTCCAGCAGCCGGCGCACCAGATAAGCGAGCAAGTCGCGATGCGCGCCTACGGGTGCATACACCCGGCAAGGAACGCGCTCGCGCAGCACCTCGCGAAAGACGGCCTCGCCCATGCCGTGAAGGCGCTGCAATTCAAAATCGCCTGCCTGCGCGCTGCGTCCCATGCACTGGGCCATCTGCAAGACGGCCGCAATCGTCCCCGCGTTATGGCCGGCAAACTGCGGATAAATCACATCGGGGGCTGCCAACAAGAGCTGAGCGCATCCCAGGCAAGACAGGTCGGTGTGGGGCTTGTGCGTATAGACCGCATAGCCGGCCAAGCCCAGCTCCTGCGCCCGTTTGATTTCGTAATCCCAGTAGGCGCCCTTGACCAGTCGCACCATCAGCCGCATGCGGTGCCGGCGCGCCGTGGCGATGAGCTCTTGCACCAACTCGCCCGCGCGGCTTTGATAAGCCTGCACCGCCAGCCCCAGGCCGCGCCATTGCGGGTGCGCGCTGGCCAGACGCAACAGCAGGGCCTCGAGAACCTGCACAGACAACTCGAGGCGGTCGACCTCTTCGGCATCGATGGTGAGATTGACGTTGGCCCGCGCGGCGCGCTCGCACAAACTCCAGAGGCGGGGCAGCAACTCGTGCATGACGCGCCGATGCTGGGCGTCCTCATAGCGTGGATGCAGCGCGCTCAGCTTGATGGAAATGCCATCTCGGTGTTCGCACGGCAGAGTATCGATACCGCTCATGGTCTGTAGCGCCTGTTCGTAGCTGGCCCAATGGCGCAGCGCGTCGGCATCGGTGCGGGCGCCTTCTCCGAGCATGTCGTATGAAAACCGCTGGCCCTGATGTCGCATCCCTTCGGCGCGGCGCATCGCCTCGCCCATCGACTGCCCAAGTACAAACTGTCGGCCCAATAACTGCATGGCCCGCACGGCAGCGGCGACCACCACCCGCGCGCCGAGCCGGCTGAACAAGCCTGGCTCTAAGCGACCGAGCAGACGGCTCGATAAACTCAGGGCGGTGCTGGCCAGGCGGGCGACCGGGTCGCCCCCCGTGGACTCGAAGTCTGCCCGGCCCAACTGATCGGCCGTCAGCGCCATGGCCGTCTGGGCATCGGGTACCCGCAGCAAAGCCTCGGCCAGTCGCATCAAGGCCAAACCTTCGGAACTGGAGATCGGAAACTCCCGCAGCAAGCGCTCCATGGCCCAAAAGGGCGGCGGATTCTCCCGCGCCGCTTGCACCCAGGGCGCAGCGCGACGGGCGGCGTCCTGCCAGCGCAGCACAGGTGTCACCCGCTCTAGGTGAGCACGCAGCACGGGCGCCTGTTCACCGTAAGGGTCGGGCAGGCGCTGCTCGCGGGAGTCGAGCCACACAAAGGGGTGGGCAGGGGCATTCATGGCAATCGCTCCATGGCTTTCAAATGGACAATGAAGCGATTATTTGGACGATAGCGCCGAGTTTTTGTTCGTTTTTGTGATGATTGACCGCACAATTGCCTATGGCCGAGCTCGATCGAATTGACCTGAAAATTTTGCAAGCCCTGCAACAAGACGGCAGACTCTCCAACCTCAAGTTGGCCGAATCGGTCGGACTGTCGCCAACGGCCGTGCTTGCGCGCGTGCAGCGGCTGACCCGTGAGGGCTACATCCTGGGCTACGAAGCCAGGCTCAATCCCCTCAAGCTCGGCGCGGGCATGCTGGTGTTTGTCGAAGTCCTGCTCGACCGTACCTCGCCCAACGTATTCGACGCCTTCAAGGCCGCGGTGCAAATCAGGCCTGAAATCATGGAGTGCCCCCGCTCTATCGTGCAGCGCTTACTGCGGCCTCGTATGAAGCGCATGTGATGGTGCAGGCCAAATACG
>CANHBU010000282.1 GCA_947458345.1 Comamonadaceae bacterium | reverse complement strand
AGGGCAGCGCCCTGAGCCACCACCGGGTTGGCCCGTCTGCACACCAGGCCGATGGGAGCCAAGGACCGGTTTTGCAGGTCAAGTAGAGCCCATGAGGTGGCGATGCCACCTTTGGGCGTCGAGAAAAAGAAGATCTTGCCGGCTGGCGTGGCGCCGAAGTGGTCATGCTCGGGCCGGGAGAACACGCCCGAAACCCGGTTGAGGTCGTATCGTGCGTTGAATCCTTGGTGGGACACGATCGCCACACCCTCGACGACCGGACCGATGCCGGGCGGACCTTGTAGCCTGCACTCAATACGTGTGCTCATGGCTGGCCCCTGTCTGCGCCCACGGCGACCTCGACGCATTGGGCAACGCTGGCCCATGCAACCTCGTAAGAGACGCCTCGCAAGATGTTGAGCAGCTTGGTCGAGGGCGTCAGCAGGGTGCGTGCGTTCAATGCCAGCTTGACCACGGCCGGTGCCATGACATAAAAACAGGTCCCGCTGAGGATCTCGACGCCCGCCTCTTCAAGGGCCGCAAGCAGCCCGACTCGGCCGAGCTCGGCCTCCACTTGCGCATTGACCGTGATGATCATGCGTGTGCCCTTGGCCACGCGGCGGGACCCCATGAGGTTCACGATGTCGGCCACCTCATACAGAGACAGTTGGGGGGCACTAAAGACCACCAGGTCGGGCTGTACGCCCGGTGGCAATCCCGGAAAGGCCGAGTCCAGGTCTTTGCGCTGGACTTGTTGCCGTTCATTGGGAGTCTGGCCAGCGCAGGCGTCTTGCAGCGTGCGCGCCTCGGGCGTGCATCCGACCACATGGAACATCGCAATCGAGCCAAAGCTGGCTGCCGCCGCCGAGAAGTGTTTGAGCTCGTCGATTGACGGATTGGCGCCCGGTGCGATGAGGGCTGGCACCGTCCAGTAATCGGCGACGGCCTGGCCGATATAGGCGCCCATGGCCGACCAGTCGGCGATGCCTGACAAGGGCGTCAAGGCCTCAAACACGCGGGTGGCGTGCCGATGCTCATCTAGATGGAAGCCGTAAGCGGGTACGACACCCGTCAGGGCTGCGGCAATCGAGGCGGGGCCCGCTTCATAGTTTGAGCGGGCGCCAACGACGCCATTGGCAAAAGCCACGGCTCCCGTGTCACCCCAGGCCAGATGCTGCCGAAAGCGGGGCGGTGAGACAGTCTGGTAGTTGATGCAGGTGGCGCTGTCGATGCAGCCCATCTGGCGCAGGGCGCGATGCAGCCGGTGCTCTTGCTCCACCTGAGCTTGGGCGACGCCGTATTGGCCAGCGCGGTTGATATCTACGCTGCATGCTGCGGTGACCGTCGGCACCTGAAAGCGGGCCCCCTGGCTGGCAAGCCGCTCGACCAGCTCAAGACCGATCTGGCCCATCATCCCGACCTCGGCGCCCACCTGCGCGCTGTCGACGGCGATGAAGTGGGTGCTGCCAAAAAACTGCGCCACTTGCACCTGCTGCGCCATGGCCCAGCGCAAAGGCTCGCCTCGATCACCTTGCAGCATGGCTTGCTGCGCCGCGGACAGGGTCAGCATGGTGCTCAGTCCAGGGCTTCGGCTGCCTTGTGCAGGCGGTCCAAGAGTTTTTCCAAGGCGTCGTACTCCTGCGGTGTGAATTCGGCCTCGAGATGCTGCTGGCGGCGGCGCGAAATACGCGAGCCTTTGACATGCAGCGCAACACCCGCTTCGGTCAGGGTCAGCATGAACTGCCGCTTCTCACGCGGGTCAGGTTCGCAAACCACCAGCCCTTCTTGCTGCAGCTTGGTCAGCGTGCGACTGATCCAGCCCTTGTCGATTTCTAAAATTCGCACCAGCGCGCCAAAGGAAATGCCCGGGCGGCTGCCGATCACCGAAATCACCCGCCACTGCGCCACCGAGATGCCCACCTCATCGGGAATGGCGGTGGCCGCAGAGCGGCCCAAGGCGCTGGCCAGCGCGATGATGCGAAAAGACAGGTTTTGGGTGACATCGACCCCCTTGCGCGAGGGCGTTCGGCTCATGGGGTGACTCCGCTTGACCCGGCAGGCGCAGACAGGTCCGCCGGTCCCTGCAAACGCACCACGTCCGAGCGTGCGCTGTGCCCGGACAAATCAAACGCCTGCCGCGCCGCGATTGATTTTTGCGGATCGATTTGGGCGTACAGCAAGCCTTCTTCGGTGGGTGGCAATGGCGTGCACAGCGGCTCGCCATTGGGAGCGAAGATTTGAGCGTACCCGCCGCCAGCCTGCAAGCAGTCTGATTTTTTCGGGGTGTCACACAGGCGCGCCACCACGTCGGGTGTGACCGGGGCGCACGGTGCCAGGACGTAACAGCCGCCTTCGAACGCATAGGACCGGCTTAAAGCCAGGAAGGTCTGCGCACTGGGCATGTGCGGGATGTTTTTGAGGGGAAAGCTGGGCCAGGCTGCCACATGAAGGGTTTCATGCTGCAGGTGCAGCGCATGCTTGAACAAAGGATGCCGGTGTTCGGCGCAAGCCAGCGCGCCGATGCGCCCCAGCGCGGTGTCGACCACCGCCAGATCCCGGTGGCCGCCTTCAGAAAAAACCTTGAGCTCGATCGGTCCGGGCTTGAGCTTTCGCCGGTGCATCCGGATCTGTCCGGCATCGTCGATCAGCCACTGAGAGATGTACAGGCGCTCGTCGTCGCGCTCGGCAGCGCCCATCAGCACGTGCATGCCATGGTCTGCCGCAGATCGGGCGATGGCCGCCAGTTCATCGGAGTTGGCGCGCAGGGCCTGCTCTTGAAAGAGCTGCCTGAGCCCCTGCCGGTCGGCCCAGCTCGGGTCGTCCAGCCAGATCCACCAAGGGTAGCCAGGCAGCCAGACTTCCGGAAAGGCGATGAACTTCGCGCCTTCGCGGGCGGCCTGTGCAATGAGTGTCTGGGCCTTGTCAACGGACTTCGCCAAGTCCAAGTAAACCGGCGCCGCCTGAGCCACGCAGGCGAGATACGGAGAGTGCGAGGAGCTCATGGTGATTTGTTGCCTTGACAACAAATCCTAGACCGCACTGACCTCGCGCCCTAAGGGGGAAACCCTAGCCTTTTTGTGGGGCGGGGCAACTTACTTGAGCTTGTTTTTTTCCTTCCCGCGCGGGATGACCGATGTCACCGGCGGAGTCGGCCGGTCCGAAGGGGATGAGGTCTTGGGCGGGCTGGTGTCTTTTTTCGGCTTCTTGCTCATCTTCTCGTTGCGCTGCTCTTTACCCATGATGAACTCCTCTTGTACGGGGCCGCGGGGGTGCGACTCAGCCTGATCTTACGATGGCGGCAGGACGCGTCGCTCCGCGCCTTGCAGCCAAATACGAGGTTCGAGATAACAACAAACCCCTTGTGCAGGTCTTTCCTGGCTTCAAAGAACCTGTAGGGCGACGTAATAGTCGGTGAAGCCGTCGGTAGCACCGCCCCAGACACCTCCTGAATGCAAAGCGCCAACCAAGTGCCCCGAGCCACCGGGCGTTGCTGTCCATGGTCCATCGCTGGTCGGCCAGCCCGGCGGAATGCCGGGGATACCGGTGCTTGTGCTTGTTCCATTATGGGCATCCCAAATGGCCGTAAAGTCTCCATAGGGGCCGGTAGTGCCATTGCTTGTGGCCCCAGCGTCGGTGTAAGCGGTTCCTGGCCAAGGCAACTGGTAACCCGTACCTGCAGCGACTTGAGCACTGACGCCACCCTCGCCATTGAGGGTGGGCAGCGCCAATCTCACGCCATGAAGGGTGCCGTAGCGGTAGGTGTCAGTGGTGCCGTATTGGCCATCTGCATTGGCGACCGTGGTGTTGGTCACGCCCGCCATGTCTTGGTTGAACAGGCCATCCAACACATCATGCGAAGTCCAATCGCCAGGGTCAGAGGTGCTGCCACCCAAGGCGCTGCCATCTTT
>CANHBU010000281.1 GCA_947458345.1 Comamonadaceae bacterium | reverse complement strand
TGGAGGCGGGCGGCCCGCCAGCGGGCACCGGATGCGGCGGCTACGTCGTCGGCCAGACGGTGAAATTGCTCAAAGAGCATCACCTGCTCGAAGAAACCGATGTGGTGATTTTCGATGTGGTGGGCGATGTGGTCTGCGGCGGCTTTGCAGCGCCGCTGCAGCATGCCGATCGCGCGCTGATCGTGACTGCCAACGACTTTGACTCCATCTTCGCGATGAACCGCATCGTGCAGGCCATCGGTGCCAAGTCCAAGAACTACAACGTGCGTCTGGGCGGGGTCATCGTCAACCGCAGCGACGCGACCGATCAGGTCGACAAATTCAACGGCGTGACCGGCCTCAAGAGCATGGCTCACTTCCCGCTGCTCGACGAAATTCGCAAGAGCCGCCTGTCCAAGTCCACGATGTTCGAGCTCGAGGCCACGCCGGCCGTCAAAGCGGTGCAAGACGAGTACATGCGCCTGGCTGCATCCTTGTGGAAGGGCTCCGATCCACTGCCGGCGGTGCCTATGAAAGACCGCGATATTTTTGATCTCCTGGGGTTTGACTGATGAACAGCACCGGTTACGTCGAGCGCCGCGAAGAAATCGAGAACTACTTTGACCGCACCGCGGCCAAGGCCTGGGAGCGGCTGACCTCCAATGCGCCGGTGGGCCATATCCGGGCCACCGTGAGGGCGGGGCGCGATCAGATGCGCGCCACCTTGCTGTCTTGGCTGCCGCAAGACATGCGAGGCATGCGCCTGCTCGATGCCGGTTGCGGCACCGGTGCGCTGGCCATGGAAGCGGCGCAGCGCGGCGCCGAGGTGGTGGCCATCGATCTGTCGCCGACCCTGGTCAAGCTGGCTGCCGAGCGCTATGACGCGCAGGATCACGAGGGCCCCGGCCGCATCGACTTTCGCTCGGGCGATATGCTGGCCGATGAACTGGGCCGCTTTGATCATGTGGTGGCCATGGACTCATTGATCCACTATGACGTGCCGCACATGGTCGAAGCCATGCAGCGTCTGGCCGGGCGCACGCGTCATTCCATCTTGTTCACGTTTGCGCCGCGCACGCCGATTTTGGCCGTGATGCATGGCATGGGCCGCCTGTTTCCTCGCAGTGACCGTTCGCCCTCGCTGACGCCGGTTTCTGAGCCGGTGCTGCGCCGGGGCCTGCAACAGGGGCTGGGGGCGCTGGGCTGGAGCGAGGGCAGCACCCAGCGCATCAAGAGCGGCTTTTACACCTCACAGGCTTGGGAGTGGCACGCTTGACCTCAGGTCTGCTCAAGCCGCCAGCCTGGCTGGTGGCCTTTGCCAACCGGCATCTGCCTTTTGCCGATGCGGCTTCGCACGAGCTGCCGCTGGCGCGTTTGCTGCGCCTGTCGCTGTTCCAGGCGGCCATTGGCATGGCCACGGCCCTGCTGGTGGGCACGCTCAACCGGGTGATGATTGTCGAGCTGGGGGTGCCGGCCTGGTGGGTGGCCCTATCGGTGGGCCTGCCCCTGCTGTTTGCGCCGGCGCGCGCGCTCATCGGCTACCGCAGCGACACCCATCCCTCGGCCCTGGGCCTCAAGCGCCTGCCTTACCTGTGGATGGGCAGTCTGCTCATGTTTGCGGGTCTGGCCATGATGCCCTTTGCCTTGCTGCTGCTGTCCGATGCGCCCGAGGGCACGCTGTGGTTTGGCCGCCTGGGCGCGGCGCTGGCCTTTTTGCTGGTGGGCGCTGGCATGCAGATCACGCAGACGGCTGGCCTGGCCCTGGCCAGCGATATCTCGCCGCCCGACAAGCGCCCGCGGGTGGTCGCGCTGCTGTACGCCATGCTCTTGGTCGGGCTGATGGTCGGCAGTGCCTTGTTGGCCTGGCTGCTGCAGGACTTTAGCCCCAAGCGCCTGATCCAGGTGGTGCAAGGCTCGGCTGTGGTGGTGATCGTGCTCAATCTGATTTCACTGTGGAAGCAGGAGGCGCGAGGCCAGCGCCGCGGCGCGCGCGAGGTCGGCGGCTTTTCTCGCAACTGGAGCCGCTTGATGGCGGTGCCGCGCATGCGCCGATTTCTCTGGACGGTCGGCCTGGGTACGGCTGCCTTCAGTATGCAGGACATTATTTTGGAGCCCTATGGCGGGCAGGTGCTCGGGCTCGACGTGAGCTGGACCTCGTCGCTGACGGCGCTGACGGCCGGCGGCTGCCTCCTGGCCTTTTTGATCTCGGCGCGGCTGTCTGCGCGCGGCCTGGACACCTGCAGGCTTGCCGGCCTGGGCGCCTTGCTTGGCTTGCCCGCTTTTGCCTGTGTGATTTTTTCAGCGCCGCTCGAGTCGGCCTGGATGTTCCGCTTTGGCGCAGCCTTGATCGGCTTTGCCGGCGGACTTTTTTCAGTGGGCATGCTGCTCAATGCAATGGAGATGCCCGTCGGCGACTTGACCGGTTTGGTGCTCGGTGCTTGGGGCGCGGTGCAGGCGACGGCGGCGGGCCTTGCCATGGTCTTGGGCGGCGTGCTGCGCGATCTGGTCGGCGCACTGGCCGAGTCAGGCTGGCTCGGCCAGGCCCTGCTGTCGCCCGTCACGGGCTACAGCTTTGTCTTTCACCTTGAGATGTACCTGCTTTTTGTGGTTTTGATTGCGCTGGGCCCCCTGGTCAAGCGCCACCAAGACCTGCCTCGCAGCCCCCGACGCATCGGCTTGGCCGAGATGCCGGGATAGCCTTTGAACCGTTTTTTTGTCAGCCCGTTTTGACTGAAGGAGACCCACCATGGGAACAGGAGCCATCACCCAGTACGTCGATGTCGCCCAGCTTGTGCTTTATGCATTCTGGATTTTCTTTTTCGGACTGATTTATTACCTGGCGCGCGAAAACCATCGCGAGGGCTATCCCATGGATGCCGGCCGTGAAAACGGGCCCAAGATCACCGGCTGGCCGGTGCCCGATCCGGTGACCTACAAGCTCCATGACGGGCGTGAAGTGCAGGCGCCCGACCCGCATCGCCCTGACGGCCAGTACAGCGCCAAGGCAGCGCATGGCTGGAACGGCGCGCCGATCGAGCCGGTGGGCAATCCGCTCTTGGCCGGTGTCGGCCCCGGGGCCTGGGCCATGCGCGCCGATACACCCGACCTGACCCATCACGGCGAAGCCAAGATCGTGCCCATGCGTGTGGCCGCTGACCACAGCGTGGCCGTGCGCGACACCGATCCGCGTGGACTGCCCGTCTTTGGGGGCGATGGACAACAGGCCGGCACGGTGGTCGACATCTGGGTCGACCGCATGGAGATGATGTTTCGCTACCTTGAAGTGCAGACCCAGGGCGGGCGCCGGGTGCTGGTGCCCATCATGTTCGCGCGCATCAAGCGCAGCGGCGTGCATGTTCATGCCCTGATGGCCGATCAGTTCGAGGGCGTGCCTGCCACCGCCCACCCAGAGCAGATCACCATGCTTGAGGAAGAGAAGATCCCCGCCTACTTTGGCGCTGGCCTGCTCTATGCAGCGCCTGAGCGCCAGGAGCCACTGTTTTGAGCCACCAGCACGAACACGAGTTCGAGGCAGCCCCTGGCTTGCCCGAAGCGCTGCCCGTGGGTGAAAAGATCCTCTGGCAGGGCGCCCCGGATTGGCGCCAATTGGCTGTGCATGCTTTTCATGTGCGCAAGTTGGCACTGTACTTTGCGCTCATGATCGGCCTGCAAGGCATGGTCATCTGGCATCAGCCGGCCGATCTCATTTTGGCTTCGCTCATGACCAGCACCATGCTGGCGCTGACGGCCGTGGGCATCCTGACCAGCATCGCCTGGTTTGCTTCGCACACCTGCCTCTACACCCTGACCAACAAGCGCTTGGTCATGCGTGTGGGCATCGTGCTGACCATGACCTTCAATTTGCCCTTGATCCGGCTTGCGGGGGCGGCCCTCAAGCCCAGAGGGCGCGGCTGTGG
>CANHBU010000280.1 GCA_947458345.1 Comamonadaceae bacterium | reverse complement strand
TCGACTACCGCAGCGCGCAAGAGGGCGCCGAAGGCGCAAACTACCGCTCGATGCGCGCCCAGGTGCAGATCAACTGCAAGGCCCGCCTGGCGCGCTTGGTCCACATGACCTACTACAGCGGCCCCATGATGAGTGGCGCCGAGGTGCAAAAGCGCGGCATGCTGCGCGATTGGCACGAGATCGAGGCCGACTCCCCGATCGCACGGATCGCGCGGCGCGTCTGCTGAGCGGCCCTTGCCTGGTTGGCCGTGGCGATGCCCTTTGAGCAGATCGGGGAATCAGTGAAAACCTTGGGCCGCTTTTGAGGCCCAGGGTGTTCAAATCGGCCCCTTCATCGTCTAACCTCAGCGACTGCTGAGCCAGGAGTTAATCACTATGACCACCCGCCGACAACTGATTCAAGGCGCCGCAGCCAGCTTGGCTGGTCTGGGCTACCTGCAAGCGCACGCCCAAAGCCGCGTGGAGACCCTGCGCATCATCGTGGGATTCCCGCCGGGCGGCACCACCGACGCCTTTGCCCGCCGGGTCGGTGAGAAGCTGCGTGGCACCTACGCCAACAACGTCATCATCGACAACAAGCCCGGCGCCGGTGGCCAGATCGGTGTGATGACGCTCAAGAGCGCGGCGCCCGATGGCGCGCACATCCTGTACTCGCCTGCGTCCATGCTGACGATCTACCCGCACTCTTACTCCAAGCTCAACTATGCCCAGTCCGATGTGGCCCCGATCGGCATCGGCCACTCGACTGACCACGCTTTTGTGGTCGGCCCGGCGGTGCCCGAGTCGGTCAAGAATGTGCGCGATTTCGTCGAATGGGCCAAGGCCAATCCCGGCAAGGCCGGCATTGGCAACCCGGCCGCTGGCTCCATGCCGCACCTGCTGGCTGGTCGCCTGGCCATGCTGGGCAGCTTTCAGATCACCAATGTGCCCTTCCCGGGCTCCGGGCCGGCCATTCCCCAGGTGCTCGGCGGGCAGTTGGCAGGTATGTCGTCGCCCCTGGGCGACTGGGTGCAGCACCACAAGTCTGGCAAGGCCCGTATCTTGGCCACCTCGGGCCCCGACCGCTCGGTCTACACCCCTGACGTGGCCACCTACCGTGAGCAGGGTTTTGGCGAGTTGGTCGTGCGGGAGTGGTTCGGCTTTTTCGCGCCGGCCGCCACCAGCGACGCCGTCAGGGACAACCTCAACAGCGCGCTGCGCGCCGCCATGGCTCAGCAGGACATCCGCGACTTCCTCACGCCACTGGCTGCCAACCTCGAGGCCAGCAGCTCGGCCGACCATGTCCGGCGTCTGGCCACCGATTCCGATATGGCACGCCGCCTGGTGCAGGCCCTGGGCTTTAAGGCCGACTCCTGATCCTCGAGAGTCCGCAGCGGCTGAGCGCAAAGATTTGGCCGCCGCGGGCAGGCGCCACAGACCTGGGGCTTTGCCCCTGCGTCTGCCGCGCATCGACAGTTGAGATCGGCTCGCCTTCGCTTGATGGCTTGGCCCGAAGTCTTCGCTCGAAGACTTCGCTCGAAGACTTCGCTCACCGGTCTCAGTCCCCCCTGATGCCCTTTTCTTTGATGATGGCCGCGTAGCGGCGCGTGTCGGCGGCGTTGAGGGCCGTCAGCTGCGCGGGCGTCATCGGGGTGGGTTCGGCGCCCAGGTTGCGAATGACCTGAGTGACCGCGGGCGTGACCAAGATGCGGTTGATTTCGCGGTTCAGCCGCTCGATCACCCCTGCCGGCGTACCGGCAGGCACATAAAAGCTGTGCGTCGAGCCGCCGTCATAACCTTTGAGGCCCAGCTCATTGAGGGTCGGGGTGTCCGGGTAAAGGAATGAGCGTTTGGTGCTGCCCACGGCCAGCAGGCGCAGCGCGCCCGATTTGATGTGCGGCGCGGCGATGCCGGGGTCGAGGAAGAAGTCCAGGTTGCCGGCCAGCAGATCCTGCAGCGCCGGAGCCGAGCCGCGATAGGGGATGTGCAGGGCGAAGATGCCGGCCATGCTCTTGAGCATTTCTGCACCGATGTGCGGAGTCGAGCCATTGCCGGGGCTGCCGTAGCTCAGTTTGCCCGGGTTGGCCTTGGCAAACTTTTGCAGATCCGCAAAAGTGTTGAAGTTCGAGTTCGAGCGCACCACCAGAAACAACTCCAGACGCGCAGTTGCGGCCACCGGCAGCAAGTCCTTGTTGGGGTCGTAGGGCATCTTGGCGGTCAGTGTGGGCACCACCACCATGGTGCTGCCTGCGGCCATGAGCAGGGTGTAGCCGTCACCCGGGGCTTTGGCCACAGCGTCAGCGCCGACCAGGCCGCCTGCACCACTGCGGTTTTCTACCACCACCGGTACGCCCAAGGCCTGTGATAAAGGTGTGGCGACGGCGCGGCCCAGCACATCGGGCGAGCTGCCGGGGGCGAAATTGATCACCAGGCGAATGGGCTTGCTGGGCCAGTCCTGGGCGGCAGCGCTCAGGGGCGACATCAGTGGGCCCAGCAGGCAGGCTGCCAGGGCGAGTCGGCGACGAAGTGTGAGCATGAAAGGTCTCCTGAAAACTCGGTTTTGGTTGGCCGCCTGCACCCGGGAAAAGGAAGCTGCCTTCCTGTAATCGCCGGGCTGCCCAAGGCAAACGGGCGCGATTCTATTTGCGAAGGCGGGGCACGTGAGTCGCGCCCTCAGGTCGGCACATCGGCCATAGGGTCACTGCCATGGCCGCCTTTCGGGTGAGAGCTGAGGGTGGCCAACGAGGGCGACATTGGGCACTTGGCCAGGGCCCTGACCAAGTCGCTGTCCGCCAAGGGTCTACCCGCAGGCGCTTAGCCCAAGCCTTTGCAGTGATGGGCCGGTGCTGCGGGAGCGAATACGCCTTACTGCAACTTGATGCCGGCGTCGCGAATCAGCTTGCCAAAGCGCTCGAATTCCTGCCGATTGAGCGCGGCGAACTGAGCCGCTGTCAGGGTAGACACCTCGCCGCCCAGGCCTTTGAGCCTGGCTTCGACATCGGGGAGTTTAAGGACCCGGGCGAGTTCATTTTGCAGGCGGGTCACCACATCGGCCGGGGTGCCTGCGGTGACATACAGCGCGTACCAGGTACTCATGTCGGCACCGCGAACGCCAGCCTCAGACAGTGTGGGCACATCGGGCAACTGCGGCGAGCGCGCCGGGGTGGTCACGGCCAGCGGCTTGAACTTACCGGCTTTGATTTGTCCCATGGCCGACGAAGTGGTATCGAACATCATCTGCACATTGCCGCCAATGATGTCCAAGTGCGCCTGACTGCTGCCTTTGTAGGGAATGTGCTCGCTTTTGGTGCCGGCGGCCACATCAAAGGCCTCGCCTGCGATGTGTTGGGTGCTGCCGACACCGGAGGATGCGTACTTGAAGTCCCCCGGCTTGGCCTTCATGGCCTTGACCAGATCGGCCACGTTATTCACCGGTACCTGCGAGCCCACCACCAAGACATTGGGCACGGTGACGATCAGACCAACGGGCACCAAGTCTTTGAGCGGATCGAAGGCCAGTTTGATCAGATGCGGCGCGATGGCCTGGCCGGTGTTGGTGGCAACCAGCAGGGTGTGGCCGTCGGCCGGTGCCTTGGCCGTCATGTCGGCGGCAATGGTGTTGGACGCCCCTGGCCGGTTTTCAACCACGAAGCTGCCCTTGAGCCCTTCGGCAAATTTCTCGGCCAACATCCGGGCAATGATGTCGGTGCCGCCGCCAGCGCCAGCGCCCACCATCAGGCGCACGGGCTTGGAAGGGTAGTTGGTCTGCGCGACGGCTGGCTGAGCCAGGGCCAGGGCTGCGCCGATCAGGGCGGCGGTGAAGGCCTTGCGATGCATCGTCTTGACTCCTTGAGGGAAGGCGAGGAAGGAACAACAGAAGGGAAGAAAAAGCGTTTTGGCTCTGGGTCTCAGGCGTGCGCCTGACGCCTGCTC
>CANHBU010000279.1 GCA_947458345.1 Comamonadaceae bacterium | reverse complement strand
CTGAGCGCGACCTCGCGCGCGAGGTCGCGCCGGTTGATCTGGTTGGGCCCGGTGGACGCTTGCACGCGCGCCACCTGCTCGAGGCGGATGATGCGAGGCTCCGCGGCGCTGGCCAGCAAAGGCAGCCGCTCGAGGTCGGCTGCGGCGTCGCGGGCACTTGGATCGAGCCGCACGTTGATGTCGTAGGTTTGGTCGTCGCCAGCGCGCCAGGTGCCCACGGTCTGGCCGGCGATCAGCAGGCGCAGGTGGTTGGCCACCTGCCCCACCGACAAGCCCAGGTCGGAGGCGGCCTCGCGCGCGACCACCACATTGAGCGTCGGCTTGTCGGGCTTGACGCTGGAGTCCAGATCAACCAGGCCCGCGACGCCCGCCAGGCGCTGGCGCACCTGCTGCGACAGCCGCTCGAGTTCGCGCAAGTCGGTTCCTTGCAGAGAGAATTCGATTTGCTTGTTGCCGCCGACGCTGTCGGTCAGTCCGGCCTGGGTGACGGTGATGCCCGGCACCTGGCGCAGGCGCTCGCGCAGGGCGGCCGACATCTGGTCGGCGTTGCGCGTGCGCTGGTCCCGGTTGACCAGCCGGATGTACATCGTGGCGTACATCTTGCCCTGCGCACTGCCACTGTTGATGGTCGTGACGGTGTAGCGCACTTCGGGAAACTGGCGCACGATGGCGTCGACCTGCTGTGCCTTGGCTTCGGTGTGCTCGATCGAGGAGCCCACAGCGGTGTGGAAATTGACGGTGGTTTCCGAAAAATCGGCCTTGGGCACAAATTCGGTGCCTAAAAGCGGAACCATCAGCACGCTGCTGACAAACACGGCCAGCGCCATGAGCAAAGTTGACAGCCTGTGCGCCAGCGACCAACGCAGCAGCGCCTGGTAGCCGTCGGCCAAACGATCTGTGGCGCGATCGAACCAGCCGGTGATGCGCCCGATGCTGCGGTCGTACAGGCTCTTGCCCGGCGGCTTGCCGTGTGCATCGATGGCCGGGTCGTGCCAGATCGACGAGAGCATGGGGTCGAGGGTAAAGCTCACAAACATCGAGATCAGCACCGCCGCGACGATGGTGATGCCAAACTCGTGGAAGAACTTGCCGATGATGCCGCCCATGAAGCCGATCGGCAAAAACACGGCCACGATCGAAAACGTGGTGGCCAGCACCGCCAGCCCGATTTCTTGCGTGCCTTCAAGCGAGGCCTGGTAGGCGCTCTTGCCCATCTGCACATGGCGCACGATGTTCTCGCGCACCACGATGGCGTCATCGATCAGCAGGCCCACGCACAGGCTCAGGGCCATCAGCGTGATCATATTGATCGTAAAGCCGAAGGCGTGCATGAACAAAAAGGTGCCAATGATGGAAATCGGCAGCGTCAGTCCGGTGATGACCGTCGAGCGCCAGGAATTGAGGAACAAAAAGACGATCAGCACCGTCAGGAAGGCGCCCTCGATCAGCGTGCGCCGCACGTTGTCGACCGCCACGCGGATGGGGCGCGAGGCATCGAGCACCGGCTCGAGCGTCACGCCCGCCGGTGCCAGCGCGGCGATGTCCTTGAGCGTGCGGTTCAGGCCGTCGACCACATCGATGGTGTTTTCGTCCTGCGCTTTTTGGACATTGAGCAGCAGCGTGCGCTGGCCGTTGCGCAGCGACAGCGTCTCGGTTTCTTGCGCGCCGTCCTTGATCTGGGCGACCTGGCCCAGCGTGATGGCCGTGCCCCCCCGGCGCGCCACGATGAGCTGCGCGAAATCTTCCGGCCGCTGCACCCGCGCCTCGATCTTGACGGTGCGCTCTTGGGCCAGCGATCGCACGGCTCCCAGAGGCAGGTCTTGGTTTTCCGTGCGCAGGGCATTGGCCACTTGTTCGGCCGATACGCCCAGCGCCTCCATGGCCTGCGGCTTGAGGTAGATATTGATTTCGCGCCGGCTGCCGCCGACTAAGCTGACCGAGCCGACCCCGCGCACGTTTTCCAGGCGTTTTTTGAGCACCTGATCGGCCCAGCTCGTCAGGGCCACCGGATCGACGCCGCCCGCCTCGGGCGGCACCACCGCCACGGCCCAGATGGCCCGGCTGGCCGGATCGAAGCGCAGCACCCGAGGCTCCTTGACCTCGGCGCGCAGGTTAGGGCGGATGGCCGCGATCTTTTCGCGCACGTCCTCGGCAGCCTTGCGGCCGTTGATGTGCAGCGCAAACTCCACCAGCACGACCGCGGTTCCCTCGTAGCTGCGCGAGGTCAGGGCGTTGATGCCCGCGATGGAATTGACGCCTTCTTCAATTTTGCGGGCGACTTCGCTTTCAACGATCTCGGGCGAGGCGCCGGGGTATTCGGCGGTGATGACCACCACCGGAAAGTCGATGTTGGGAAACTGGTCGACCCGCAGGCGCTGGTAGGAAAAAAGCCCGAGCACCACAATGGCCAGCATGACCATGGTGGCAAAGACCGGGTTGTGCAGGCTGACGCGGGTGAACCACATGGGCGCTGGGCTTGAGAGGGGCTGGGCCTTGAGGCAAGCGCTTTAGCGCTTGGGGGCCCCGGCTGCGATATCGGTCAGGCGGGTGGCCAGCCCCTGGCGCAGCAGTCCGACCGAGGCGCGCAGCACCTGCGTGCCCGGCGGCAGGTCGACGCCCACCATGACCTCGTCGCCCACGGTACCGCGCGCACCCAGCTGGACCGGCTGGTGCACCACCCGGCCCTCCCGCAGCAACTGCACATAAGGCGCGGCCTGATCGGTGCGCACCGACGACAGCGGCACGGCTGACACGCGTGTGCTGCCGGTGCCCAGGCTGCCTTGTGCAAACAGGCCTTGACGCAAGCCGCTGCCGGCCTTGTTGTCGATGATCAAATAGGCCAGCACGCTGCGGCTGGCTGCCTGCGCACTGGGATTGATGCGCACCAGGCGGGCGTTGACGGGCTGCGCGCTGCCTTCAATTTGCAGCTGCGCGCTTTGTCCCAGCTTGAGCTGCACCGATTGCGCCGCCGACACGCTCGCTTCGAGCTCGAGCTGACTGATGTCGACGATCTCGAGCACACGGGCATCGACACCGAGCCGCTCGCCCGGTTGCGCCAGGCGCTGCGAGACCTGCCCCGAAATTGGCGCCGTCAGCACGGTATCGTCCAGGCTCTTGCGCGCCACGTCGGCAGCTGCCAAGGCGGCGCGGTACTGTGCGTTGGCTGCCTCCAAATTGGAGACCGAGGTCTGCAGGGCCGTTTGCGAAATGAAGTTTTGCGCCACCAGCGCCTTGTTGTTATCCAGTTGTCGCTGCGCGATGTCCACCTGGGCCTTGGCGGCATCGGCTTGCTGCTGTGCCTGCTCAAGGCGTGCCCGGTACTCGGTTGTATCGATTTGTGCCAGCGTCTGACCGGCCTTGACCGCGTCGCCTTCGCGCACGCGCAGGCCCTGCAATTGGCCGGCCACCTTGGCCTTGACCAGCGCCGTGTTGACCGCGCGCAGCGTGCCGGAGACGGGCCAGCCCAGCTGCAGATCAAGCGGCGCCACGGCCACCAAATCGGTGGGGGCCAGCTCGGCCACGACTTCGCTTGGCGCTGCAGCGCTCTGCGGTGCTCGGGACTTGCCGAGCCAGCGCAGGCCCAAGGCGCCCAGGATGAGTGCCAGAGACAGGGCGATCAGCAAACCGATCAGGCGACTTCGGGTCATCGGGCACTTTCCTGCGCTGGAGCCGGCGCTGCGGCCAGACCCCGGGCGATCAATTCGGCGTGGGCATTGAGGTAGGCCACAGGATCGAGGGTCATGAAGTTCTGGGTACAGGCGTTGCGGCTGTGGCGCGAGAGCGCGAGCAGCACCATGACCGAAACCACGCCCTGAACGGCGTGCTCGACGCAAACCGGCCGGAACTCGCCGCGCTCGATGCCGCGCTCGATCAGCCGGCGCAGGATCAGCTGGCCCGGCACGATCACCTCGTCG
>CANHBU010000278.1 GCA_947458345.1 Comamonadaceae bacterium | reverse complement strand
GACCTGCGCGGCGGTCGCAAAATCAAGCCCCAGCAGCGCCGCCATCGCCCCTACGCCCACGGGAACTGCCTCTTGCATGGCGCGGCCGCGAATGCGCAACAGCCGCGCCGTATCGGCCAGCGAGGTCGCCCCCGCCGCACATAGCGCGCTATATTCGCCCAGCGAATGGCCCGCCACAAAACTAACGCGGGACATATCAATCCCTTCGGCCTGCAGCGCGGCCATCGCGGCCAAAGATGTGGCCATCAGCGCAGGCTGCGCGTTTTGCGTCAGCGTCAATTCGCGGGATCACCCACGCTCGCATGCTCCGCATCGGCACAGGCGGGGTTGTCGCGTTGCTGGCAAATCTTCCAGCTCACAGCGTCCCAGACCTGGTGCAGGTCTTGCAGCGTGGCACTGAAGACGCACCGGGTGTCGCGCCAGACCTCCAGCTTGCCCTTGCCCACCTCCATCGGGGCGTGGGCGGGCCGGGTCTTGCCCACAAAGTGGCTGAACCGGGACAGTCCGTGCTCGCGCAGCACCTGCATCACCTCGTTACGGGCCGCAGTGCGCACCTGGATCAGCACGCCGATTTCTTCATTGAACAGGGCCTTGAGCGTGGCCTCCTGGCGGCGCGCCTGAATTTGCGTTGCCCAGTTCTTGCTGTCACCGGTGTCCATGCGGCTGTCGCTGATGCCATCGCCCTCGACGAGCAGCATATCGACGTTCAGTGAAACGCCCACCTGCCCGGCAAAAGCCATCTCGGCTGCGCAAGCGAGCAGTCCGCCGTCGCTGCGGTCGTGATAGGCCAGGATGTCGCCGCGAGCTCGCAGGGCGTTGATCGCAGTGACCAGATTCACCAGGTCTTGCGCATCGTCCAGATCGGGCACTGCGCCCTGCTCTTTCTCAAAAACCTGGCACAGCACCGAGCCGCCCATGCGCGCTTGGCCACGACCGAGGTCGATCAGGATCAAGGTGGTATCGGCCTCTTGCCGGTCGAGCTGCGGCGTGAGCGTGCCCCGTACATCGTCAAGGCTGGCAAAGGCGCTGACGATCAGCGAGACGGGCGAGGTGACCTTCTTGGCCGCATCGCCGTCCTTCCAGACCGTGCGCATCGACAGCGAATCCTTGCCCACCGGTATAGAAATCCCCAGCGCCGGGCACAGCTCCATGCCCACGGCGCGCACGGTGTCGTAGAGGGCCGCATCCTGGCCGGGCTCGCCGCAGGCGGCCATCCAGTTGGCCGACAGCTTGACGCGCCCAAGCTCGATGGGTGCGGACAGCAAATTGGTCAGGGCTTCGGCCACCGCCATGCGGCCCGAGGCCGGGGCATCAAGGGCCGCCAGCGGCGTGCGCTCGCCCATGCTCATGGCCTCGCCCGCAAAGCCCTGGTAATCGGCCAGGGTCACCGCGCAGTCGGCCACCGGCACCTGCCAGGGCCCGACCATCTGGTCGCGGTGGGTCAGGCCGCCAACGGTGCGGTCTCCGATGGTGATCAAAAAGCGCTTGGATGCCACCGTGGGATGCGAGAGCACCTTGATCACGCAGTCCTGCAGATCCAGGCCATTGAGGTCCAGCGGCTTGATCTGCGGCGTGATGCGTTTGACGTCACGCTGCATCTTGGGCGGCTTGCCCAGCAGCACGTTCATGGGCATGTCAACCGGCCGCATCGAAGCCGGCCGCATCGAAGCCGGCCGCATCGAAACCGGGTCCATCGATTGCGCATCGGCTACAGCGCTGGCGAGCGCCGCTTGGCCTTCGAGGCGTTCGTCGGCCAGCACCAACTGCTTTTCTTCGGTGACCACACCGATCACCGCAAAGGGGCAACGCTCGCGCTCGCAAAACGCCTGAAAGCGCGCAAGCGAATCGGGCGCAATGGCCAGCACATAGCGCTCCTGGCTCTCATTGCTCCAAATTTCTTTAGGGCTTAAGCCACTTTCTTCGAGCGGCACGGCGCGCAGGTCAAAACGCGCGCCCTGCCCCGCATCGTTGACCAACTCGGGAAAGGCGTTGGACAGGCCACCGGCGCCCACATCATGGATCGCCAGAATCGGATTGGCCGCACCGAGTTCAGCGCAGCGGTTGATGACCTCTTGCGCGCGCCGCTCAATTTCGGGGTTGCCGCGCTGCACCGAATCGAAGTCGAGCTCGGCCGCATTGGCACCCGAGGCCATGGAGCTGGCCGCGCTGCCGCCCATGCCGATGCGCATGCCCGGCCCGCCCAACTGGATGAGCAAGCTGCCCGGACCAAAGCGAACCTTCTGGGTGAGCTGGGCGTCGATGGAGCCCAGACCGCCCGCGATCATGATGGGCTTGTGGTAGCCCCACCGCTGGCCGGCCACGGTCTGCTCATACTGCCGAAAGTAGCCCGCCAGATTGGGACGGCCGAATTCGTTATTGAAGGCCGCGCCGCCGAGCGGGCCTTCGGTCATGATCTGCAAGGCGCTGGCCATGTGCTCGGGCTTGCCAAAGGCCGTATCGAACAGGCGCGAGACAGTAAAGCCCGTCAGACCCGCCTTGGGACGCGAGCCGCGCCCTGTAGCACCCTCATCGCGGATCTCACCGCCCGCCCCTGTTGAGGCGCCGGGAAAAGGCGAAATCGCCGTGGGGTGGTTGTGCGTCTCGACCTTCATCAGCACATGGGTCAACTGCTCGCGCGACTGGTACAGCGGCAGACCATCTTGAGCCACCGCCGCAAACTGCTGCTGCACACGCCCTTGCATGATGGAAGCGTTGTCGGCATAGGCCACCACGGTGTGCTGCGGGTTCAGCCGCTCGGTGTGCCGGATCATGCCAAATAGGCTTTTGTCCTGCTTGAGGCCATCGATCACAAAGTCGGCATTAAAAATCTTGTGACGGCAATGCTCGCTATTGGCCTGCGCAAACATCATCAGCTCGACATCGGTGGGGTTGCGCCCCAGGGCGGTGAAGGCGTCGACCAGGTAGTCGATCTCGTCGTCGGCCAGGGCCAGGCCGAACTGCTGGTTGGCCAACTGCAGCGCGGCCTTGCCACCGCCGAGCAGATCGACTTCTTGCATGGGCTGGCTTTGCAAGGGTGTGAACAAGGACTGCGCCTGCTCGCGCCCCGCCAGCACGCTTTCGGTCATGCGGTCGTGCAGCAAGGCGGCGACCTGCTCGCGCTGCTCGGCGCTCAGGCTGGGCTTGCCCAGCAAACTGCTTTTAAAGCTCAGCCGGTACTCGGTGATGCGCTCGACCCGCCGGATGGGCAAGCCACAGTTATGGGCAATGTCGGTGGCCTTGGAGGCCCAGGGCGACACGGTGCCCATCCGGGGCGTGACCACCAGCAAGGCGGCAGACGCATCGGGCAGGGGCAGACAAGGCTCGCCGTAGCTCAGGAGCCGCATCAACTGTTCGTGCTCAGCCGGCTTGAGCGCTTCTTGGGAGGCCACCAGGTGCACATAGCGTGCATGAATGCCCGTGATGCGATCGTGGATGGCCTGTAGGGCAGGCAGCAATTGCAGGGCGCGAAAATCGCTCAGGGCCTTGATGCCCGGCGCATCGCCCTCAAAGAAAGTCAGGTGCAAGGTCACGGGTGGCGGTGCCTCAGGGGCAAGGCGTGGGTTCAAGGCAGTGGCCTTGACAGGCTAGAAAGCCCGCAATTGTACCGAGCGAGCTCGCAGCTAGCCCAGTGCCCAGGGCGCGCAATGCGCGCGCAATGGGCGCGAAATGGGCGCGCAATGGACGCGGCTGTTGCACGTCCCGGCAGGCGCTGCGCCCGCGCAGCCAGAGCCTTCTCGTCAAGCAGCCTACAGCCTGACGCAATCGGCGCAGTAGCGCACCTTGCCGCTTGCATCCACCTCCTCAACCAAGCCATGGATATCGGTCTCAAAGCCCGGGCACTGGGCGTTGAACTCACGGGCGAACTTGAGGTAATCGACGATCTTGCGGTTGAAAACCTCGCCGGGCACCAGCAGCGGGATGCCGGGCGGATAAGGGGTG
>CANHBU010000277.1 GCA_947458345.1 Comamonadaceae bacterium | reverse complement strand
AAGCCGAGCCGGCCGGTCATGCGGTTAAGTCGCCCATGGTCGGCACGTTCTACCGCGCCGCCAGCCCCGGAGCCAAGCCCTTTGTCGAGATCGGCAGCCAGGTCAAGGAAGGCCAGACCATCTGCATCATCGAGGCCATGAAGATCCTCAACGAGATTGAGGCCGACAAGTCCGGCACGGTCACCCAGGTGCTGTGTGAAAACGGCCAGGCGGTTGAGTACGGTCAACCCCTGCTCGTGATCGAGTGAAATCGGCCACTGAGCGCCACGGCCGCGGGCCCGCCGAAGCTGGCGCGGGCAGGCCATCGAGCCAAGGAACGCCATGTTCAAAAAAATACTGATCGCCAACCGCGGCGAAATCGCGCTGCGCATCCAGCGCGCCTGCCGGGAAATGGGCATTCAGGCGGTGATGGTCTACTCCGAGGCCGACCGCGATGCCAAATATGTCAAGCTCGCCGATGAAGCGGTCTGCATCGGCCCTGCGCCCTCGGCTCAGAGCTACCTCAACATGCCGGCCATCATTTCGGCCGCCGAGGTCACCGACGCCGAAGCCATACACCCCGGTTATGGGTTTTTGAGCGAGAACGCCGACTTTGCTGAGCGGGTCGAAAAAAGCGGTTTTCAGTTCATCGGCCCGACGCCCGAGTCGATTCGGATCATGGGCGACAAGGTCTCGGCCAAACAGGCCATGATCAAGGCCGGCGTGCCCTGCGTGCCGGGCTCCGAAGGCGCCTTGCCCGATGACCCGGTGGTGATCAAGCGCACTGCACGTGCGGTGGGCTACCCGGTCATCATCAAGGCCGCCGGTGGTGGTGGCGGGCGCGGCATGCGGGTGGTGCACACCGAGGCCGCGCTCATCCATGCGGTGCAGACCACCAAGGCCGAGGCGGGCGCCGCTTTTGGCAACCCGGAGGTCTACATGGAGAAATTCCTGCAGAACCCCCGCCATGTCGAAATCCAGGTGCTGGCCGATCAGTACAAGAATGCGGTCTGGCTCGGTGAGCGCGATTGCTCCATGCAGCGGCGCCACCAGAAGGTGATCGAGGAGGCGCCTGCGCCGGGGATTGCGCGCAAGCTGATCGAGAAAATCGGCGAGCGCTGTGTGGCCGCCTGTAAAAAGATCGGCTACCGTGGGGCGGGCACGTTTGAGTTCCTCTACGAAAACGGCGAGTTCTACTTCATTGAGATGAACACGCGGGTGCAAGTCGAGCATCCGGTGACCGAACTCGTCACCGGCGTGGACATCGTCAAGACGCAGATCATGGTGGCCGCCGGCCTCAAGCTGCCCTTTACCCAGCGCCAGATCGAGATCAAGGGGCACGCGATCGAGTGCCGGATCAACGCCGAGGACCCCTACAAGTTCACGCCCTCGCCGGGGCGTATCACCGCCTGGCATGCGCCCGGAGGCCCCGGTGTGCGGGTCGATTCGCATATTTATGCCAACTATTTCGTGCCGCCTAACTACGACTCGATGGTGGGCAAGATCATCGTCCATGGCGACACGCGCGAACAGGCGCTCGCGCGCATGCGCTCGGCCCTGATCGAGACCGCGGTGGAGGGCATCATGACCAATATCGCCTTGCACCGCGAGTTGATGGTCGATGCCAAGTTCATGGACGGCGGCACCAACATCCACTACCTCGAAGAGTGGCTGTCCAAGCGCCAGCGCTGAATTGGTCATGGAACTGACCGAGTTGCTCGTGCTGGCGCCGGCCGATCAGGTCGACTGGCTCAGCGAGGCCTTGCAGGTGCTGGAGGCGCTGAGCGTGTCGGTTGAGGACGCCGATGCCCAGACCGATGCCGAGCAGGCGCTGTTTGGCGAGCCGGGCATGCCCGCGCCCCGAAGCGCTTGGCGGCGCTCGCGCGTGCTGGCCTTGTTCGATGGACCGGCTGCGGCGAACGAGGCGGCGCGGCTGCTGGCGCTGCAAGACGACTTTGAGGGCTGCACCTGCGTGTCGGTATCGGCAGTGCCTGAGCAGGACTGGGTCAGATTGACGCAGTCGCAGTTTGCGCCGGTGGCCATCACCGACAGTTTCTGGATCGTGCCGACCTGGCACGAGCCGCCGGCCCAGGCGCAGCAAGTGATCCGGCTTGACCCCGGTCTGGCCTTTGGCACGGGCACCCATCCGACCACGCGCATGTGCTTGCGCTGGCTTGCCGGTGGGCTCGCACAACAAGCTGGGAAGGCGCCGGAGCTGGGCCGTGTGCTGGACTACGGCTGCGGCTCGGGCATTTTGGCCATTGGTGCCGGTTTATGGGGCGCCGCCTCAATCGATGCCGTCGATATCGACGAGGCTGCCGTGCAAGCGACGCTGGCCAATGCCCAGGCCAACGCGGTGGTGCTGCATGCGGGTCTGCCCGCGCTGGCCCAGGGCACGTATCAAACGGTGCTGGCCAATATCCTGGCCACGCCGCTGAAGGTGCTCGCCCCGCTGCTTTGTGCCCACGTAAGCGCCGGCGGCAGTCTGGTGCTCGCCGGTATTCTTGAGCGTCAGTGCGAGGAGCTGCAGGCCGCTTACGCGCCCTACTGCCGTCTCGAAGTGGCCGACACCCAAGAAGGCTGGATCTTGATGACGGCGCGGCTTTAGGCGCGCGCCCGCACCTGACTTGGGCCGATCGGCCGCCCCTACAATGGCGCGCTTTGCCGCAGCAAGAGCCCTCGGCTCGCTTTCGCAGCGGCGGCTTTGCGGCCCTCTTACACCGGACTATTTGCCATGCCTGCTCTGATTTGCGGATCGCTCGCCTTTGACACCATCATGACGTTCCCGGGGCGTTTTGCGCAGCAAATCCTGCCCGAACAGTTGCACATCCTCAATGTGTCTTTTCTGGTGCCGCAGTTGCGCCGCGAGTATGGTGGCTGTGCGGGCAACATCGCCTACAGCCTGCAGCAGCTCGGCGGCGTGCCGCTGCCCATGGCCACCATCGGCAGCGACGGCGCGGCTTATGCGGCCAGGCTGCAAGCCATGGGCATCAGCACCGAATTCATCAGGCAACTCGAGCAGAGCTACACCGCCCAGGCGATGATCATGACCGATCAGGACAACAACCAGATCACCGCCTTTCATCCAGGGGCCATGGCTTGGGCGCATGAGACCCGGATCGAGTCGCGCCCCGATATCAAGCTGGCCATCATTTCGCCCGACGGCCGCGATGCGATGCAGCAGCATGCCGATCAATTGCATGCCGCGGGCATCCCTTTTGTGTTCGATCCAGGGCAAGGTCTGCCCATGTTCGATGGGCAGGAGCTCGCGCATTTCGTGCGTCAGGCCACCTGGGTCACGGTCAATGACTACGAGGCGCGGCTGCTGAGCGAGCGCATGGGTCTGTCGATCGCTGAGGTCTCCAAGCAGGTCGAGGCTCTGGTGGTGACTCTGGGCGCCCAGGGCTGCGAGGTCTGGATCAACGGCCACAAGACGCTGGTCGAGCCGGTGCTCGCGACGCAGGTGGTCGATCCAACCGGCTGCGGTGATGCGTTTCGTGGCGCCTTGCTCTACGGGCTCGAGCGCGGTTGGTCGATGGTGCAATGCTGCACGCTGGGCAATCAGGTGGGCGCTCACAAGATCGCGACGCCGGGCTGCCAGAACTACACCCTTGAGCATCTCAGGCCGGCCTGAGAAAGGCCGGCGCGTCTTCCGGCCGGCCGGACGCAAAAAAGCCCAACATCTTGCGATGTTGGGCTTAGGGCAGAATTACCTTACTGCTCAGGGCTTGCCGGCCGTCGGAAACGGCCAAGCGGCTTGCGGGTTCAGAGTGGTCTGAGCCGCAGGGGCAGCCGGGGCAGCGGGTGCTTTGGCAGCAGGCTTCTTCGCAGCTTTCTTGGCAGCGGGCTTTTTAGCGGCAGGCTTCTTGGCAGCAGCTTTCTTAGCAGCGGCTTTCTTGGCAGGCGCCTTTTTGGCTGCAGCTTTTTTGGCCGGGGCCTTCTTCACGGCTGCTTTTTTGGCTGCTGGCTT
>CANHBU010000276.1 GCA_947458345.1 Comamonadaceae bacterium | reverse complement strand
TGGGGGCGGCGCAGGTGGGGGCGGCGCAGGTGGGGGCGGCGCAGGTGGAGGCGGCGCAGGTGGGGGCGGCGCCGGTGGGGGGGGCAGCGTTGCCGCTTCGCGCAGTACCGCTTTTGTGGGGGGAGGCGGCGGGGGGGCTGGCTTCGGCTCCGGCTCTGGCTTGGGCTTAGGCTCTGGCTTGGTTTCTGCCTTGGGCTCTAACTTGGGTTCTGGCTCCTGGGCAATCAGGGAGACGGCCAAGGTCGCCGGCTCTGGCTCGCGCCAGACGCGCTGCATCGCCAGCAGCAGCAGGGCATGGCCGGCCAGCACCATCGTGCCGATGCGCAGCCAGCGCCCGAACGCGGGGCGGGCAAAAGAGGCTGACAGTGACGAAGTAGCGGGCACGGATCGTGTTGGCGTCTGGGACTTAGTACACCAGCCGCTCGGGTCTGATTTCCTGCAAGATGGTGGTGGCGATTTCTTCGATCGACTTGGTGGTGGTCGACAGCCAGCGTATGCCTTCGCGCCGCATCATGGCTTCGGCCTCGTGGATCTCGTGCCGGCAGTTGTCCAGGCTGGCGTAGCGTGAGTTGGGACGGCGCTCATTGCGGATCTGCGCCAGCCTCTCGGGCGCGATGGTCAGGCCAAAAATCTTCTTGCGATGCGGCGCCAGCGCCGGGGGCAATTGACGGCGCTCGAAGTCTTCCGGGATCAGTGGATAGTTGGAGGCCTTCAGACCGTGCTGCATGGCCAGATAAAGAGAGGTCGGTGTCTTGCCGCTGCGGCTGACACCGACCAGGATCACATCGGATTGCTGCAAGTCGGTGTTGCTCTGGCCGTCGTCGTGCGCCAAAGAAAAATTGATTGCCTCGATGCGGTCGTCGTACTCTTTGCTCTTGGAGGCGTCCGAAAAGCGCCCCACCCGGTGGTTGGACTTGATGCCCAGCTCGCTTTCAAGCGGCTCGACAAACATGCCAAACATGTCGAGCAGCATGCCCTTGCTTTGGCGGATCACCGCCAGCACCTCCATATTGACCAAGGTGGTAAAGACGATCGGCCGCTTGCCCTCGAGCTCGGCGGTGTGGTTGATTTGGCGCAGCGCTTGATGGGCTTTGTCCACCGTGTCCACAAAGGGCAGGCGCACATGGCGCGGCTTGATCTCGAACTGGGCCAAGATGGCATTGCCGAAGGTTTCAGCGGTGATGCCGGTGCCATCGGAGATGAAAAAAACGGTGCGTGTGGGCATGGTGTGGAGCGGGCCGCCGGACAAGAGCGGCCAAGTGGGTCAACCTACAATGGCTGCAATTATCGAATCGAATGCCCATGGCCCGCCCCAGCCCCTTCGAAGAAGAAAAAGGCTCGCTGCCGCCCATGGCCAGACCGCCGGTTTTTAAACCTCCTGGAGTCTTGTCATGTCCCACCTGTTCGAGGCGGCCGCCCTGGTCGTTGCGTTTGAAAACCTGAGGATGAGCGATGTCGAGGCCGTTGGCGGCAAAAACGCCAGCCTCGGCGAGATGATCTCGCAGCTACCCACAGGGGTAAGGGTGCCCACCGGCTTTGCCACCACCGCCCACGCGTTTCGCCAGTTTCTTGCCTATGGCGGACTCGACGCGAGAGTCAAGCAGCGGCTCGAAGGGCTCGATACCGACGATGTCAATGCTTTGGCCCGTGCCGGTGCCGAGATTCGCCAGTGGATCGAATCCCAACCCTTCCCGGCCGATCTCGAGCAGGCGATTCGCAGCGAATTTGCCCGGCTGAGCGCCGGCAATGCCCAGGCAAGCTTCGCGGTGCGCTCGTCGGCCACCGCCGAAGATTTGCCGGATGCCTCTTTTGCGGGTCAGCAGGAAACCTTTCTCAATGTGGTGGGTATCGACGAGGTGCTGCACAAAATGAAAGAGGTATTTGCCTCGCTTTACAACGACCGCGCGATCAGCTACCGGGTGCACAAGGGTTTTGCCCATGCCGACGTGGCCTTGTCGGCCGGCGTCCAGCGCATGGTGCGCTCTGATTTGGGCGCTGCCGGCGTGATGTTCACGATCGATACCGAAAGCGGTTTTGAAGACGTGGTGTTCATCACCGCCAGCTACGGGCTGGGCGAGACGGTGGTGCAGGGCGCGGTCAATCCCGACGAGTTTTATGTGCACAAGCCCATGCTGCGTGCGGGCAAGCGGGCCTTGATCCGGCGCAACCTGGGCTCCAAGCTGATCCAGATGGAGTTCAGCACGCCGCAGGAAAAGCAGGCCACCGGCAAGCTGGTCAAGACCACGGATGTGCCAGTCGAGTTGCGCAACCGCTATTGCCTCAGCGATGCCGAGGTTGAGCAGTTGGCCCACTACGCGCTGGTGATTGAGGCGCATTACGGCCGCCCTATGGACATTGAATGGGGCAAGGACGGGATCGATGGGCAGATCTACATCTTGCAGGCCCGGCCCGAGACCGTCAAAAGCCAGTCCAAGGGGCAGGCGGAGCTGCGTTACAAACTCAAAGGTTCGGGCACTGTGCTGGCCTCTGGCCGCGCGATTGGACAAAAGATCGCCACTGGCACCGTGCGACGCGTGGCCCACATCGGCGAGATGGACCAGGTTCAAAACGGCGATGTGCTGGTGACCGACATGACCGACCCGAACTGGGAGCCGGTGATGAAGCGCGCCAGCGCCATCGTCACCAACCGGGGCGGGCGCACCTGCCATGCGGCCATCATTGCGCGCGAGTTGGGCATTGCGGCGGTGGTCGGCTGTGGCGATGCGACCCAAAAGCTCTCCACCGGCATGCTGGTGACCGTCAGCTGCGCCCAGGGGGACACGGGCTTTATCTACGACGGCCTGATTGAGACTGAGGTCACCGAAGTACAGCGCGGTCAGATGCCGCCGCTGGACCTGAAGATCATGATGAACGTGGGCAACCCGCAGCTGGCCTTCGATTTTGCGCAGATGCCCAATCAGGGGGTCGGGCTGGCGCGGCTGGAGTTCATCATCAACAACAACATCGGCGTGCACCCGAAGGCGATCTTGGACTATCCGGCCGTCGATGCCGATTTGAAGAAGGCGGTCGAAAGCGTCGCGCGCGGACACGCCTCGCCCAGGGCTTTTTATGTCGACAAGGTGGCCGAGGGTGTGGCCACGATTGCTGCAGCCTTTTGGCCCAAACCGGTGATCGTGCGCCTGTCGGACTTCAAGTCCAACGAATACCGCAAGCTCATCGGCGGGTCGCGCTACGAGCCCGAGGAAGAAAACCCGATGCTGGGTTTTCGGGGCGCGGCGCGCTATTTGAGCGCGGACTTTGCAGAGGCCTTTGCGATGGAGTGCGAGGCCCTCAGGCGGGTACGCGACGAGATGGGTCTGGTCAATGTGGAGGTGATGGTGCCCTTTGTGCGCACCCTGGGCCAGGCACAGGCGGTGACCGAGTTGCTGGCGCGCAAGGGGCTCAAGCGCGGTGACAACGGGCTGCGCGTGATCATGATGTGCGAGGTTCCGAGCAACGCGGTGCTGGCCGATCAGTTCTTGGCGTTTTTCGATGGCTTTTCGATTGGCTCAAACGATTTGACGCAACTGACGCTGGGGCTCGATCGCGATTCAGGGCTGGAGATCCTGGCTCAGGACTTTGACGAGCGCGACCCGGCCGTTAAGGCTTTGCTGTCACAGGCCATCGCCGCTTGCAAGCGCCAGGGCAAGTATGTCGGCATCTGCGGCCAAGGCCCGAGCGATCATCCGGATCTGGCCTTGTGGCTTCAGCAAGAAGGCATCGACTCGCTCTCGCTCAATCCCGATACCGTGCTGGACACTTGGAAGCGGCTGGCTGGCGCCTGAGCGGATGCGGGAAATCACCGATCCTGCGCGGGTGTCCGACCCGTTGGCAGGGTTTAAGCTCAGACCACCGATGCGCTCAGTGGTCTGAGCCGCCGCGGCTTGCCCTGAGCCAGGGGCCAAGGAGCACGATTGGAGCCGCAACAACAGCGCCGCGAAATCTACTGGCAG
>CANHBU010000275.1 GCA_947458345.1 Comamonadaceae bacterium | reverse complement strand
TGGCGATCAATGAGGGCAAGCGGGCATCGACCTGGCGCAACACCGCCTGCTTGACATCCAATCGCTCGGGCACACTTTCGATCACCAGATCCAGCCCCTCGGGTAGCTCCATCGGAGAGTGAACCCTGCAGATACGGTCCAGCAAAGCCCGCGCCTGGCCTTCATCGAGCTTGCCACGATAGACGCCCGCTTTTGCGGTCTGGTTCAGTGTGGCCATCATGGCGTTTGCCCGCGCATCGTCCGGCTCGGCCACAAAGGTCGCCCAGCCCGCTGCTGCATGCACATAGGCAATGCCCACACCCATCGTGCCGCCGCCCACCACAGCCATGGCAGGATTGACGGGCAAGCAGGCCTCGGTCCGATTCATGCGCCCTCCTTCTTGGCTGGCCGCGCCTTGCTCTTCTTGGCCTTGACCATGTTGAGCACCAGAACGGTCAGACGGTCGGCAGCCTCCTGCATCGTCAGCCGGCCAGAGGACCGATACCAGACCGGTGCCCAGCCAACCAGACCGCCGATCGCAATGGCTGTCAGAGGGATGTCGTCAATGACAAACTCATCAGCGGCGACGCCCGCCTCCAGCAGGCCCACCAACTTGCGATCGAAGGCACGGCGCAAGTTGTTGATGGCATCGCGATCGTCTTGACGCAGTTCCGTTTCCTCACGGCTGTAGATCACCGCATGGGCCTGGTTGTTGAGCACCGCCATCAGGAACTCTCTGAAGATACGCTCGAGCCGCACGGTATGGCTACCTTCTTCGAGCAAAATCCGATTGAGTCCCTCGTGGGCATGGCGGATCGCACGGCTGCAAATCTCGGCCAGCAAGTCGGCCTTGGAGGAAAAGTGGGTGTAGATGAAAGGTTTGGTCACGTCCATCGCATCGGCCACTTGCTCGAGGGTGGTGCGTTCATAGCCTTGGCGGTAGAACAAATCAACCGCCGAAGCAACGATGTGCTCACGCTTAAGACGGGCCACCGCGCCGCGTATGTCATCTGGTACATATTGGCCCGCAGTTCCCCGCGGCAGTGCAGGCCGGCCGCGCCGCTTAAGGGCGGGGATCAGGGCCTCTGTCGGCGCGGGCTTGGACTGGACGGTTGTAGATTTGCGCCGAGCGCGTGGGGTGTCAGACATAAAGTGTTCCGCTGGTATCGATCGAGCGCCGCCTCAAGCGGCTGATCGGATCATGGCCATGCATGGCGCTGGGGTCCTGCAGCCGAGCATACTGCGGGCCGCAACCAGGTCTGGCCCTGTCGGCGCCCCAAAAGAGGAGCAGCGCACCCAACACATGGGCCGGCTCACCGCTGCACCCCGTCTGCATCACCCACCAGCACCGCGGCGAAGTCGCGAGGGGCAACATCGGCAACACCCGCGCCCGAATTAAGAATTTGCCCACCTGAGTCGAGCGGCTGGTCGCGCATCGCAAAACCTTCGTAGCCATGATCGGCGCACTTGCGCAGCAGCCGCCGATAGCCTCGCACGCCGCCCGTGTAAGGCATGAAGACACGCGGCTTGCCGGCGACCTCGGCGCCGTTGTAGTACGAGTCAGCGGTCAGGTAGAGCGTTTCCTGGGCCCTGGCGTTGACATGGGCAACCCAGGCCTGCTCAGCCGCCTGGGTCACCTCGACTTCCCGCACGCCGTGAAGGTCCATGAAATGGATCATCTGAGCGAACCAGTCACTTTGCTCTTCAATCGACACCATCACGTTGGACAGCAGCGACGGACTGCCCGGACCAACCAGCACAAAAAGATTGGGAAAGCCAGCCGTGCCCACACCAAGGTGGGTCACGGGCCCGGCCGCCCACTTTTGCTTGAGGGTCAAACCCTCGCGGCCAATGATCTCGGGCTTGAGCAGCGAGCCAGTAAAGGCGTCAAAGCCGGTGGCGAAGATGATCGTGTCCAAGTGATGTTCTTCGGTCTGGGTGCGAATGCCCGATGCAGTCAATTCAACAATGGGCGTCTCCCGCACATCCACCAATTGCACATTGTCCCGGTTGAACGCCTGAAAGTAACCGTCATCCACCGAAGGGCGACGCGCAGCAAAGGCGTGATCCCTGGGCACCAGCTTCTCACGCAGCTGCGGCTTTTCAATGACCGAGGCAATCTTTTGGCGAATGAACTCGGCGGCCGTATCGTTGGCCTCTTTGTTCAAGAGAATGTCAAAGTAGGTCAGCGCGAAGCCATAACCCAAGCGACTCCAGGCCGCCTCGTAGACTTCGGCGCGCTCCTGCGGGCTCGCCTCCAGCGCCGACTTTTTACCCGGCAAAAATCCCAGGCCGGTTGGCGAGTTCCAGGCTTGCTCGCGCCTTTGGCGGTAATTGGCCTTGACCTGTCGATCCTCCTCAGGTGAAACGGGGGCATTGGCGGCCGGAACGCTGTAGTTGGGCGTGCGCTGAAAAACAGTCAGATGGGCAGCCTGGCGCGCAATCACGGGCGTCATCTGCATGCCCGACGAGCCAGTTCCAATGATGGCCACACGCTTGCCAGCAAAACTCACGGGCTCTTTGGGCCATAGCGCGCTGTGGATGATCTGTCCACCAAACTTGTCTTGTCCAGGCAAGCTGGGGGTCTTGGGGGACGACAACTGACCGACGGCCAGCACAAGGTAGTGCGCCGACCAAAGGCTGCCATCGCTGCAGGCAACCGCCCAGCGGCCGCCCTGTGCATCGTACTGGGCCCGCTCCATGCGGCAATTGAATCGGATGTCCTTGCGCATATCGAAACGTTCGACCACATGGCGGATGTAGCGCAGGATCTCAGGCTGGGTGGCATAGCGCTCGCTCCACACCCATTGCTGCTCAAGCTCAGGCGAGAAGCTGTAGGAGTAGTCATAGCTTTCCACGTCGCAGCGCGCTCCGGGGTAGCCGTTGTGATGCCAGACGCCACCGACGTCCTCGCTCGCCTCGATAACTTGAACCTTTTTGCCTTGCTGACGCAGCGCATGCAGAGCTCGCAGGCCACCAAAACCCGCTCCAACCACGATCACATCGACTTCTTTGATTGCCATGCTATTGAGAGCCCTCGCCCAAAACTCGGGTTGAACTTTTCCGATCAGCTGCACTATGATCATACCCGTCAGTAGGTATTTTAGAGATTTTTTGAAAAAAACCAAGCTCAGATAGATTTTTATCAGTGTATTCACCTAGAACCAACCAGAACCACAAGATACTGATTGGTATATAAAATTCGCTGATGTGCCCGCCGGCTGAGATCCCGTGGGGCATCGCCTGATTTAGCAACACGTCTTCGGGAGCCCATCGACATGAGACAAGCCGTCATCGCATCGACTGCGCGCACGGGCATAGGCCGTGCGTTCAAAGGAACGCTCAATCACACCAAATCTCCCACCCTGCTCGGTCACGTGCTCAGCAAGGCGGTAGAGCGGGCGGGTATCGATCCCGCTCGCATCGATGACGTGGTGGCCGGCACGGTGCTGGCCAGTGGAACCGCCGGTCTGAACCTAACCCGCAATGCCGTGTTCGCTGCGGGCTTTCCAGTGACGGTCCCGGGTCAGACGATCGACCGGCAGTGCGCCTCCGGCCTGATGGCGGTGGCCACGGCAGCCAAGCAAGTGATCGTTGATGGCATGGACGTGGTGGTGGCAGGGGGGCAAGACAACATCAGCGCCGTACAGAGCGACTACTTCAGCTGGGCCATGCGCGACAAGGATGGCGCGGTGATCGAGCGCGTCCCGCATGCCTACATGAACATGCTGCAGACGGCCGAGTTTGTGGCCAAAAAATTTGGCATCAGCCGGCAAGCTCAAGATGCCTACTCCCTGATATCGCAGCAACGCACCGCAGCGGCTCAGGCAGCCGGCCGCCTGTCGGCCGAGATCGTGCCTTTCACCACGAGCATGGCCGTCGTCGACAAGGCCACAGGCACCACAAGCTTGCGGGAAGTGACGCTTTCAGCCGATGAGGGCAACCGCCCTGAAACTACCGCCGAGGGGCTGGCCTTGCTCAAACCGGT
>CANHBU010000274.1 GCA_947458345.1 Comamonadaceae bacterium | reverse complement strand
TACTGTTTGTGACCATGAAAACTCATCTTCTGAACTTCACCCTTGAAGGCCAAGGCCCTTATCTGCTGCTCAGCCATGCGCTCGGCTGCGACCTGAGTATGTGGGACAGCGTGGCCGAGCATCTGCGCGGCAAATACACCGTTGTGCGGTACGACCACCGCGGGCACGGCCGCTCGCCCACACCGCCCGAGCCGTGGACGATCGAGATGATGGCCGACGATACCGCTGCGCTGATCGAGGCGCACTGCGATGGCCCGGTGCATTTCGCCGGTCTGAGCATGGGCGGCATGACCGCGCAAGCGCTGGCCAGCCGGCGGCCCGATCTGGTGCGCAGCATCACCATCGCCAACTCGGCCAGCGTGTACGACGCTGCGGCGCAAGCGATGTGGGCCGCGCGCGTCGAGACGGTGCGGCTCAAGGGAGTTGGCGCCATTGCCGAAGTCGCCATGCAGCGCTGGTTCACCCCGGCCTTTCGGGCCGATCAGACCCACGGCGGTGCTCAGCGCGTGGCCTTGCTGCGCCAAGGCCTTGAGCGGATGTCGGGCAGCGCTTACGCCGCCGCCTGCGCAGCCGTGGCAGCGATTGATTTTCGCGACCGCAACACGCGCATTGCCTGCCCGACCCTGGTGATTGCGGGCACGCTCGACGAAGCCACACCCCTGTCGGCCTCTGAACAAGTCGTGGCGCAAATTCCCGGCGCCCGCCTGCGCACGCTTGAGGCGGCCCACTTAAGCGCGGTCGAGCAGCCGGCGCAGTTCGCGCAACTGCTGGACGGGTTTTTGTCCGTCTTGTAAGGCCTGCGCTGGGCGCCAGCTTCGCGCGGCGGCTGCGCGGCCAGGGTGTTGGCCGGCAGGCTCCGATGGGGGCTGACCTGGGTCGCGAGGGCCGCGAGGGCCGCGAGGGCGGCGAGGGCGGCGCAGTCACCGGGCTGCACAATGCGTTATGGCCCAGAGCAGTCTTTATCCCGTCGATGAGCAGCAGGTGCAATGCACGGCTGTGCGCGCCCAGGGGGCGGGCGGCCAGAACGTAAACAAGGTCTCCTCGGCCATTCACCTGCGCTTTGACATTGCTGCCTCCAGTTTGCCCGAGGACGTCAAGACCCGTTTGCTCGAAAGTGGCGATCGGCGCATCTCGCGCGAGGGCGTGCTCGTGCTCAAGGCCCAGCAGCACCGCACCCAGGAGCTCAATCGGGCTGCAGCCTTGACGCGCCTGCAAGCCCTGGTCGATGCCTACTCGCTGCCGCCCAAGCCGCGCAGGCCGACGCGGCCGACGCGGGCCTCGAAAATGCGGCGTCTGCAAGACAAAACCGAGCGCGGACAGGTCAAAGCGCAGCGCGGCAAGGTACAGGACCTCTAAAGCAGATCCGGACGGGGTCAATGCGGCCCGTGCGAATTGGCCCGTAAGAATGGCCTTGCGATGCGGCCTTGCGATGCGGTCATGACGGATGCGGGCAGGGTGTCTGACGCCCGGCCCCCAGGCCAGCCCTTGGGCTCAGGCCTGCGCCAAGGTCTGAGGGTATAAACCCGGGCTATGCTGATCGCGCCACCGCCCAATCAAGACCTGCACAGCGAGCTGGCCCGCCTCCTTGGGCGCGCGCGTCGCCATTACACCCCCTGCGGTGACGGGCAGCTCGTCTGGCATGAGTGGTCTGCGCCAGCGCCGGCGGCGCTGCCTCTGGTGCTCTTGCATGGCGGCAGCGGCAGCTGGACGCACTGGCTGCGCAATCTCGATGACTTGGTCGCAAGTGGGCGCCGCTTGCTGGTGCCCGACTTGCCCGGTTTCGGCGATTCGGCTCTGCCGCCTGGCGGTCGCGATGCCGATGCCATGCCCGATGTGCTCGAGCAGGGGCTCCATCAGCTGATCGGTCAGGCGTCCTGCGAGCTGGTCGGATTTTCGTTTGGCGCGATGGTGGCCGCATTGCTGAGCCAGCAGCATGCCCATCGGGTTGCGCGCCTGGTGCTGATTGCGCCCCCGGGCCTGGGTCGGCCGGCGCTCGAGCCTATCGCCCCCCGAGGCTGGCGCCATCTGGAGTCGCCGGCGCAGAGGCTGGCGATGCACACCCACAATTTGCGTGAAATCATGCTGCACCATGAGGCCTCAATCACGCCCTTGGCCTGTCAGTTGCAGCAGCTCAACGCCGAGCGCGACCGCCTGCCGCATCGGCGCCTGTCGCGCACCGACCGGGCCGCACAGGCCTTGCGGCAGGTGCTCTGCCCGGTGCATCTGCTCTACGGCGAGCACGACCGCTATTACCGGGGGCAGACGCAGGAGATCGAGGCGGTGCTGCGCGGCTGTCCGGGCTTTGTGCAGATGCAGTCCATCGCCGATGCCGGCCACTGGGCACAGTTTGAAAGGCCCGAGGCTTTTCGGGCTTTCGTGTTGGCGGTGCTCGAGCGGGCCATTCCATGATTTGTGCCGGACAATCATGGCCATGAGTTGGTACCTGATTCACAGCAAGCCTCGGCAGGAAAAGGTGGCCCTGGAGAACCTCGAGCGCCAGGGCTACCCCTGCTACCTGCCGGTTCTGCGGCTCGAGAAGCTCAGGCGTGGCGCGGTGGTGGTATCAGATGAGCCGCTGTTTTCGCGTTATCTCTTCGTCCAGCTCGACACCGACAGCCATGGGCGCAGCTGGACACCGATCCATTCGACCCGAGGGGTGAGTCGACTGGTGCGCTTTGGCGTCGAGCCGGCGCGCGTTGACGATGCCCTGGTGGCCTATCTGCGTCAGACCCAAGCCGGTGAGGTCAAGCGCCTGTTCGAGCCGGGCCAGCGGGTGCAGGTCACCGGGGGCGCTTTTGCCGGCGTCGAGGGCGTTTTTCAGATGGAAGATGGCCAGGCCAGGGCCATGGTGCTCATTGAGCTGCTCAGCCGCCAAGTCAGGCTGCCGGTTGATGCAGCCCAGCTGCGCGCGCTGGCTTGAACGGCTGCGTCGGACCCAGGGCGGCGTCGTAGGACAAATGCGCATCCTGCGCTTGAACGCGTGCCAGCGGGCGCGCAAGCGCCTTCGGCGGCCGTAAAATTGCTCCAGAGGCTTTTCCCAGCACGCCTGACCCTACCCGGCGCGCTTTTTTACGGCCTCGCTTTGAACCTACTGGTACCCCTGACATGAATTACCCTGAAAAAACCTTCCACCGCCCGCAAGGCGGCGACGGCCTGACCGTGGCCTTGGTCGACGCCCGTTATCTGCGCTGGCTGGCGCGCTCGCATGAAGCCGACGGGGAGTCCGCGGGCTTGCCTTCGCGCGAGGGGGTCAACGAAATGCTGCGCCACGCCCTCAACCGCAGCGGCGTGCGCGCCAGTGTGCTGCGAACCTACTGGTATGCCGACCAGGACGATCAGGCGGTGCACGACGAGCAGACGCTGCGCCTGCTGCCCGCCGGCGATGGTGACGGTGTAGCCCTGCTGCGTCAGATGGCGGCCGACCTGCAGGCCTTGGTGGCGGGCGGCCGGGTCGATGCGGTTTGCATTGCCAGCGACGACGACCGGCTGATGGCAGCCATCGATGCGGCCAAGCTGGCCGGTCTTATGGTTTATTTGCTGGCCGACGAGAGAGCGCAGTCCATGCCCCGACTGATGCAGCAAGACCCCAGTTGGGCGCGACTGCTGCGTGAGGCCGATCGGCGCATCACCGTGCGTTCGTCGGAGTTGGCGCAGATGCTGGCGGCGCGCCCGGCCGGTCCGGCCGATGGACCGGTCAGCGCTGCGCTCGATGCGCAGCTGCAGGTGGTCGTGCAGGCTTGGTGGGACGATCTGGTGGAGGACGATCGCGAAACTTTGCGCGAGGAATTGCCCGGCCAGCGCGGTTTGCCGCCGGAGGTCGACCGCGAATTGCTGATGCGGGCCAAGAACGCGCTCGGTCGCAGCCTGAACTTCCAGGAAAAGCGGGTGCTGCGCTCACAGGCGCGTCAGCAGGCCACGGGTCAGGCACAGGAGCCGGGCGCTGCGCTGCACGAGGAGCCCTAAAGCGC
>CANHBU010000273.1 GCA_947458345.1 Comamonadaceae bacterium | reverse complement strand
TCGGAAAACGGCACGCCAAGCTCGATGATGTCGGCGCCACCGGCCACCAGCGCATGCATCAACTCGGGCGTGATGTCGGCGTAGGGAAAACCGGCCGTGACGTAGGGGATGAGCGCCTTGCGGCCCTGGCTTTTAAGCGTGGCCATCAAGCTTTCGATGCGGCTCATGGTCCGATCACCTTGTGCTCGCCGCCTTTGACCGACTGCCCGCGGCAAGAGGGCCGGCAGTAAAAGTCGGCCTGCGACAGGTCGGCCACGGTGCCGATGTCTTTGTCCCCGCGGCCCGACAGATTGACCAAGATGGACTGATCGCTGCGCATCGTCTTGGCCAGCTCCATCGCATAGGCCACCGCATGGCTCGATTCGAGCGCCGGGATGATGCCCTCGGTGCGGCACAGGTAGTGGAAGGCTTGCAGGGCTTGCTGATCCGTCACGCCCACGTACTGCGCCCGTCCGATGTCCTTGAGGTAGGCGTGCTCCGGGCCGACGCCCGGGTAGTCCAGGCCAGCGCTGATGCTGTGCGTCTCGGTCACTTGCCCGTCTTCGTTTTGCAGCACATAGGTGCGGTTGCCGTGCAAAACGCCCGGGGTGCCGCGCTGCAGCGAGGCCGAATGTTTGCCCGACTCCAACCCCTCACCGGCCGCCTCTACGCCAATCAGGCGCGTGTTCTCAAAGCCGATATAGGGATGAAAGATGCCCATCGCATTGCTGCCCCCGCCCACGCAGGCCAGCACCGCATCGGGCTGCCTGCCGCCGGTCAGCAGCGGCATTTGTTCGATGCACTCTTTGCCGATCACGCTTTGGAAGTCGCGCACCATCATCGGATAGGGGTGCGGGCCGGCGACCGTGCCGATGATGTAGAAGGTGTCGTCGACGTTGGCCACCCAATCGCGCAGCGCCTCGTTGAGCGCGTCCTTGAGCGTCTTGCTGCCCGACTCGACCGGCACCACGGTGGCCCCGAGCAGCTTCATGCGGTAGACGTTGGGGCTTTGGCGCTTGACGTCTTCGCTGCCCATGTAGACCACGCACTCGAGGCCGTAGCGGGCGCAGATGGTGGCCGTGGCCACGCCGTGCTGGCCGGCGCCGGTCTCGGCGATCACCCGGGGCTTGCCCATGCGTTTGGCGAGCATGGCCTGGCCGATGGTGTTGTTGATCTTGTGGGCGCCGGTGTGGTTGAGGTCTTCGCGCTTCAAGTAAATCTGCGCGCCGCCCATCTCGCGGCTCATGCGCGCGGCATGGTAGATCGGCGAGGGCCGGCCGACGAAGCGGGCGAGCTCGTCCTGGAATTCGGCCAGAAATTGCGGGTCGTGCTGGTAGCGGGCGTAGGCCGCCTTGAGCTCGTTGATCGCGTGGGTAAGTGTCTCGGAGACGAAGCTGCCGCCGAAGATGCCGAAGTGGCCGCCGGCGTCAGGCTGCTGGTAGGTAATCATGGACTGGAGGCAAGTTGCTCGTCGGCGGCGCGCACCGCAGCGACGAATTGGTGGATCTTGTCGGCGCTCTTGATGCCCTTGGACAGCTCGACGCCCGAACTCACATCAACGGCCAGCGTTTTACAACGCGGCCGCACTTGCAAAATGCCATCGGTCACATTTGCAGGCGTCAGTCCACCAGACAAGACGAGGTGAGCGTTGACGTTTGTTGGAAGCTGTGACCAATTGAATGTCTTTCCGCCGCCGCCATAGCCCTCGACGTGGGCGTCGAGCAAGATGGCCTGGGCGCTGTGAAACTCTTGGGTGAATTTTAAGAGATCGAAGGCGGGGGCTGCATGGGTGGGGGCATCGCCGGCGGGCAGGCGCGCTGCGCGCAGGAAAGGCCGACCCCAGCCGGTGCATTGCTCGGGCCTCTCGTCGCCGTGAAACTGCAAGGTGGCGTTGGGCACTTCGCTCAGGGCTTGGTCTATCAGTTCGGCGTCGGCGTTGACAAAGAGCAGCACCGGCGTGATCCAGGGCGGCAGTTGGCGCGCGAGTTCGCCCGCGCGCGCCGCACTGACGTAGCGCGCGCTGGGCCGGTAAAGCACAAAGCCCAGGGCGTCGATTCCGGCCGCAGCGGCTGCCTCGACGTCGGCCTCTCGGGTCAGACCGCAGACCTTGATGCGGGTTCGGTAGGCGCTGTTCATGGCAGCCAATCATAGGCCGCGGTGCGCTCGGGCAGGCCCCAGTGGGCCTCGTAGCGCGGCCCGAGAAAGTACAGCCCGTCGGGCGAGAAGGTCGGCGCGGCGGCATCCCGGCTGCGCGCAGCCAGAACTTGGGCCAGCCACTCGGACGGCCTCAGCCCCTGGCCCACTTGCAGCAGGCAGCCCATGAGGTTGCGGATCATGTGGTGCAAAAAGGCATTGGCTTCGAACTCGAAGCGCCAGTACGCGCCGCGCCGGCTGATTTCAATGCGCCGCAGCGTCTTGACCGGGGTGTGCGACTGGCACTGCGCTGCGCGAAAGGACGAAAAATCGTGCTCGCCGATCAGGCAGGCGGCCGCTTGCTCCATGGCTGCCTGATCGAGCGCCCGGAACACCCAGCCCACCCGCCCGGCCTCGACGCTTGGACGCACCGCCGACTCGAGCAGCACATAGGCGTAGCGCCGGGCGCTTGCGTGGGTGCGGCAGTGAAAGGCATCGCTCATGTGCCGCGCCCACTGCACCGCGATGCCCTGCGGCAGGAAGCTGTTGGGCCCGCGCACCCAGGAGTTTTCTTCGCGCTCGGCGTCGGTGTCAAAGTGCACCACCTGCATCAGAGCGTGCACCCCCGCGTCGGTGCGGCCGGCGCACATCGTTCGAATCGGCTGGTCGCAAAACTGGCTCAGGGCCCGCTCGAGCTGGTCTTGCACCGTCTTGCCCGAGGGCTGGCTTTGCCAGCCGTCGTAGGCGCTGCCGTCGTAGCTCAGGCCCAGGGCCACTCTCATCGCGCCGCGCCCCTCATGGCTTGCTTCGGTCCGGCCCGCCGAGGTCCAGGTCGAGGCCGCTGAAGTCCAGCGGCCGGGCGGGGGCGCCCGTCCGGGGGGCAGGGCCCGTGCTCGGCGCCTTCGGGTCGTCGAGCGGAGGCAGGTCGAGCGAGGGCAGGTCGGCCCGCTCGCTCAGCGGTTTCAGGGCCGGCGTGCTGTCAGGCGCGGCCGGCTTGGTGTGCTGCGGCACCATCGGCTCGCTCGACGCGGGCAGGGCAGGCCGGTAGCGGCTCGGTGGCCCTGGCTCTGTGGTCGCGATCGGTGGCTCGGTGCTTCTTTCGGCGGTTCTTGCCGTACTTCGGGCGCTCGGGCTGTTGGGTGCCACCGAGCCTGCGCGGGGCTCGATCTCTTGCGCGGCGCCGGTACGCCGCGACCGGCTTGTTGCCGCGCTGGGCTTGTCAGGGGTCTCGTATCGGGTGCGTCTGAGCAGCAGCCCCAAAATCACCAGAAAGGCGGCGCCGCAGACGACCCAGACCATGGCCGGGATCGCGCGAGTCGCGCCAGGGCCTGACGCTGCGTCTGGTGCATTGGGGAAGGCATGGGCGGATGCATGACCGGATACATGACCGGATGCTTGGGCGGCTACATGGCCAGCTGGCGCGCCTTCGGCCGCCTGGGGGGCAGGAGCTGCGCTTTGCAAGGCCAGCAGCTGCGCCCGGGCTTGCTCAGCCGGTATGCGGGTCGCCTGCTCGGCGGTCGGCATTTGCAGGCTGCTCAGCTGCTGCTGGCCCGCCGAGAACGCTTGCGGATTTTGCTGTATCAGCGCGAGCGCAAACTGCTCGAGCGTCACGCCAGCAGGCGCGTGCTCCAGCGCAAAATCGAGCACCGACTGCCCAGGTCTGATGTCTGGTCCAGCGGCCGGCCCCCCAACGGCCCCAGCGGTCGGCCCATCCGTCGCCCCGCTCGAGAGGCTTGAGCTGGGCGGCGCGGGCGGGGTGCCCGCCTTGGCGCTGCTTTGCGATTGCGCGGCGCCACACAGCAGGGCCAGCAGCAGAGCCCCAGCCGCGAGCCCCCACTTTGGGGTCGCCGGGGCATG
>CANHBU010000272.1:0-3955 GCA_947458345.1 Comamonadaceae bacterium | reverse complement strand
CAGATCGAGCGGGATCATGCTCTCGATGCCTTTTTCGTGCTCGGCCACGCTGGGCAGCAGCTGGCCGGGTTGCGCAAAAAAGCCCCACAGCTGCTCGATGTCCGCGCGCGTGGTGGTTTCGTCCAGCGAGATCCCGAGCGTGTCGTCACTGATGTGGCGCAAATTGCAGCGCGCGGCCAGGGCGCGCTGCGCAATGGCTTGGGTGTGTAAGCCGGTGTGCACGGTCAGCGTGTCGAAGGCAAATTCGTTGTGCACCGCGCAGCCCAGGCTGCGCAGTCCACGGGCCAAGATGGCGGTGTAGCTGGCCACGCGCCGGGCGATGCGCTGCAGGCCTTTGGGGCCGTGATAGACGGCGTACATGCTGGCCACCACTGCGGGCAGCACCTGCGCGGTGCAGATGTTGGAGGTGGCTTTTTCGCGGCGGATGTGCTGCTCGCGGGTCTGCAGCGCCAGGCGGTAGGCGCTGTGGCCGTGGGCGTCGACGCTCACGCCCACCAAACGGCCCGGCAGCGAGCGCTTGTAGTCGTCCCGGCAGGCCAGGTAAGCCGCATGCGGGCCCCCGGCGCCCATGGGCATGCCAAAGCGCTGTGTACTGCCCAGCACGATATCGGCGCCCCACTGGCCGGGAGGCTCGAGCAGGGTCAGCGCCAGCAGGTCGGCGGCCACGCAAAACGCCGCCTGCTGCAGGTGGGCGTGCTCGGCCAGTGGCCGCAGGTCGTGGACCATGCCGTCGCTCGCCGGGTATTGCGCCAGCGCGCCGAAATAGTCGCCCGCGGCCATCAGGCTCGACAGCGGCTGCTCGCGGCTCGAGACTTTGACCGTGATGCCCAGCGGGCGGGCGCGGGTCTGGATCACTTCGATGGTTTGCGGATGGCAGTCGCCTGCGACCAGGAACACCGAGCTCTTGCTTTTGACACTGCGCTTGGCCAGCGTCATGGCCTCGGCCGCTGCAGTGGCCTCATCGAGCATGGAGGCATTGGCCACCGGCATGGCGGTGAGGTCGCACACCAGGGTCTGGAAGTTGATCAGCGCCTCCATGCGGCCCTGTGAAATCTCGGCCTGGTAGGGCGTGTAGGCGGTGTACCAGGCGGGGTTTTCGAGGATGTTGCGCAGGATCACGGTGGGCGTGTGGGTGCCGTGGTAGCCCTGGCCGATGTAACTTTTGAAGACCTGGTTGCGCTCGGCCAGCGCCTTGAGCTCGGCCAGTGCCTGCGCCTCGCTGGCGCCCGGCTCAATGGCCATGTGCGTGCTGCGCGCAATGGCGCGCGGCACCACCTCTTCAATGAGCGCGCGTCTCGAACTGTGGCCGATCGCTGCGAGCATGTGGGCCTCGTCGGCCGCGCTTAGCCCGATGTGGCGGGCGATGAATTCCTGCGGGTTTTCCAACTCGCTCAAGGGGGCGTTGGCCGACATCAGCATGGTGGGGCTCCTGGCAAACAAGAAGTAAGGGTCGCAGGCATTAGGGTCGCAGGCGGTACGGTTGCAGGCAGCAGCGGTCGCAGGCGGCCGTGCGAGGCCTGGCCATAGCGCGGGGCTCTCAGCCCGAAAAGCTCAGGTAGGCCGCCTCGTCCATCAGGGCGCCGATCTGAGCCGGCTGCGACAGCTGGACCTTGAAGAACCAACCCGCGCCCATGGGGTCGCTGTTGGCCAGCGAGGGGTCGGCGCGCAGCGCTTCGTTGACTTCGGTGACCACGCCGCTGACGGGCATGTAGACATCGGCTGCGGCCTTGACCGACTCGACCACGCCTGCGATGGCTTTTTGCTCCATCGACGCGCCCACTTCGGGCAGCTCGACAAACACCACATCGCCCAGCGCGTCCTGGGCATGCGCCGTGATGCCCACCACGGCATGCTCGCCCTCGATGCGCAGCCATTCGTGGTCTTCGGTGTACTTGATCATGATGTGCCTTTCGGTCGGTTTATGGTTTGGTGGGTGTGAACCCGCTGGGGATTTGCTTGAATTGAAACAGATAAATTGGGGTCAGAGTCCAATTTCTCGGCCGTCTCAGCCTCGGCGGTAGCGGTGGGGCACAAAGGGCAGGCTGCTCACTTGCATGGGCACGGCCTTGCCGCGCACGATGGCATTGACGCGTGTGCCCAGGCCGGCCAGGCCAGGGGGCAGGTAGGCCATGGCAATCGGGCGGTTGACGCTGGGGCCAAGCAGGCCGCTGGTGACCTCGCCCACTGCCCGGCCGCTGTCGTCTTGCAGCTCGGTGTGCTCGCGCACAGGCACGCGCTCGAGCGCGCTCAAGCCCACGCGCAGGCGTTGCAAAGGCTCGTTTGCCTCGAGTTGGGCCAGCACCCGGTGGGCGCCGGGAAAGCCGCCAGCGCGAGCCCCGGCGCTGCGGCGCACCTTGGGGATCGCCCATTGCAAGCCCGCCTCGATCGGTGTGGTGGTGGTGTCGATATCCTGACCGTACAGGCACAGGCCTGCTTCGAGTCGCAGCGAGTTGCGCGCGCCCAGGCCGGCGGGCTTGACTTCGCCCTGATCGAGCAGGGCGCGGGCAAAGGCCTCGGCGGCATGCTCGGGGAGCGAGATCTCAAAGCCGTCTTCACCGGTGTAGCCGCTGCGCGTGATGTAGAGCTCGGCGCCGCCCCACTGCGCCGGCATGCCGGTCATGAAGACGAGCTTTTCGACGCCGGGTAGCAGGCGGGCCAGTGCGGTGACCGCTTGCGGGCCTTGCAGGGCCAGCAAAGCCCGATCGAACTGGGGCTCGACCGTGCAGCGCTGGCCGATGCGCGCCTGAAGATGCGCCAGATCGGCGCTCTTGCAGGCACCGTTGACGATCACCAAAAGGTCCGCGCCGCGGTTGACGAACATCAGGTCGTCGAGGATGCCGCCGTCATCGGCCAGCAGCAGGCCGTAGCGCTGTCGGTGCAGACCCAAGCCGATCACATCGACCGGCATCAGCGACTCGAAGGCGGCAGCTGCCTGGGCCCCGAGCAGCCGGATCTGCCCCATGTGCGAGACGTCGAACAGGCTGGCGCCCTGGCGGGTGTGCTGGTGCTCGGCCATCAGGCCGGCCGGGTACTGCACCGGCATGTGGTAGCGCGCAAAAGGCACCATGCGCGCGCCAAGCTCTAGGTGCAGCGCGTGCAGCGGCGTGCGCTGCAGTTCGGGATCGGTGGCGGACAAGGACGCTCTCCAAGAAAGGGCACGGGCCATGACGGATCATGGGCTGCCCCTTCTGTCCTCTTTACCTGAGAGATTCACCCGGCGATGCGGGTTTGCTCCTTCGGTGGACCGGCTCCAGGGCCGGTCTCTCTCCAGACGGGAGTCGCTGCCCCACTGAAGGCGCAGCGCTTGTCAGTCCTGGGTGCCTGAGCGTTCGACCCGCCTTGCCTGTGGGCAAATGCGGCCTGCGCCTTCGGCGGTTTTCTCTGGGGAAAACGCTCTCCTGACGGTTTTGATTCTAGCCCAGGCACGGCGCGCGGCCCGATCGGCTTGTGGCTGGCTCGGGCCTGTCGGCCGTTGCCGGCTCCGTCCTACACAGAGCTTGCGCCGCTAGCCGAACAATCAGATCGAGTCCTGTTCCGAGTCCTGTTCCGAGTCCTGTTCTGAGTCCTGTTCCGAGTCCTGCCCCGAGTCTTGTGATCACACCGTCCGCCCCGCCTGAACCGCCCATGAACGACCGTCCCGGATGCCCCGACAGGCCCGATGCACCGCTTGAGCGCAGAAGGAGCGTCCGCCATGGCTGAGTCCCGATCTCTGCCTGCGCGCGCCCCCTGGCCGCCTGCGGGCGCCATGCCCGAGATGGCTGGTGCCCAGGCCAGCCCCTGGCTGTCGGCTCTGGGGCGCCTGCTCGATCCCCTGATGCTGGTGCTGACCCTGCTCTTGGCAGCCTGGCTTTGGGGGGGCGGTCCCGCTCCGGCTGTGTTGGTGCTGGCTTTGCTGGCTTTTTTGCTGGCCTTGCCGGGCCAGGGTTCGCTTGGCTGGCCGCTACCGCATCTGCTG
>CANHBU010000271.1 GCA_947458345.1 Comamonadaceae bacterium | reverse complement strand
CGTGAACTTTGCCAACGTCGACATCACCCGCGAGCCGATTCCGGTGGTGCCCACCATCCACTACCAAATGGGCGGCATCCCGACCAATATCAACGGTCAGGTGGTGGTGCCCGATGCCAACGGTGGGCAAAAGATCGTCAATGGGCTCTATGCGGTGGGCGAATGCTCTTGCGTCTCGGTGCACGGCGCCAACCGCCTGGGCACCAACTCGCTGCTCGATCTGCTGGTGTTTGGCCGTGCCGCCGGCAATCACATCGTGGCCTACAACGACAAGAACAAGACGCACAAGGCGCTGCCGGCCGATGCGGCCGACCGGACGCTGGCCCGTCTGGCGCGGCTCGACAACGCCACCGACGGCGAATACGCCCAGACGGTGGCCAATGACATTCGCGCCGCCATGCAGCAGCACGCCGGCGTGTTTCGCACCCAGGCCAGCATGGACGAGGGCGTGGCCAAGATCAATGCGATTCGCGAGCGGGTGCAGAACATTGCGCTCAAGGACAAGTCCAAGATCTTCAACACCGCGCGCATTGAGGCGCTGGAGGTCGAAAACCTGATCGAGTCGGCGCAAGCGACCATGACCTCGGCAGCGGCGCGCCGCGAGTGCCGCGGCGCCCACACCGTCAACGACTACGAGCGCCCGGCTGACGACCCGCAGTTCCCGCTGGGCCGCAACGACGGCGAGTGGATGAAGCACACCCTCTGGCACAGCGACGGCAACCGCCTGAGCTACAAGCCGGTCAACCTCAAGCCGCTGACGGTGGAATCGGTTCCGCCCAAAGTCCGCACCTTCTGATCGCGCCCGACGGAGCACAACCATGGCAAAACGCACTTTCAAGATCTACCGCTACGACCCGGACAAAGACGCCAAGCCGTACATGCAGACGGTCGAGATCGAGCTCTCGGGCACCGAACGCATGCTGCTCGACGCCCTGATGAAACTCAAGGAGCAGGACCCGTCGATCTCGTTTAGGCGCTCGTGCCGCGAAGGCGTCTGCGGCTCCGACGCGATGAACATCAACGGCAAGAACGGCCTGGCCTGCCTGACCAATATGAACACGCTGCCCGGCGAGATCGTGCTCAAGCCGCTGCCCGGGCTGCCCGTGGTGCGCGACCTGATCGTCGACATGACGCAGTTCTTCAAGCAGTACAACTCCATCAAGCCCTACCTGGTCAACGACACCGTGCCGCCCGAAAAAGAGCGGCTGCAGTCGCCCGAAGAGCGCGACGAGCTCAACGGCCTGTACGAGTGCATCTTGTGCGCCAGCTGCTCAACCAGCTGCCCGAGCTTTTGGTGGAACCCTGATAAATTCGTCGGCCCGGCCGGCCTGCTGCAAGCCTACCGCTTCATCGCCGACAGCCGCGATCAGGCCACGGCGGCGCGGCTGGACAACCTGGAAGACCCCTATCGCTTGTTCCGCTGCCACACCATCATGAACTGCGTCGATGTCTGCCCCAAGGGTTTGAACCCCACCAAGGCGATCGGCAAGATCAAAGAGATGATGGTGCTGCGCTCGGTCTGAGCGGCGCGGCCTGAACTTCTCGCAAAAAATGAACACCTCGCCAGAGACCGCGCAACTGCTCGACGAGCGGCGCCTGTCCAAGCTCAAGTGGCGCTGCCGCCGCGGCTTGCTGGAAAACGATCTGTTCATCGAGCGTTTTTTTCAGGAACACGAAGGACGGGTCACCGTGGATCAGGCCCACGGACTCGACGACTTGATGGCGCTGTCAGACAACGATCTGCTCGATCTGCTGCTGCAGCGCAAGCAACCCCAGGACCTTGAGGACACCACAGCCGCGTCGGCGCAGGCCCTGGAAGTACTGAAACTGATGCGCAGGCCCCATCCCGCGCTGCCTGATCACCCAGAGAACCCTAAAGAGGAATCGCCATGAAACTCGCTGACCATAAAGCCACGCTGTCCTTCAGCAACGGCAGCCCCAGCATCGACATGCCCGTCTACCACGGCAGCGTCGGGCCCGATGTGATCGACATCCGCAAGCTTTATGCGCAGACCGGCATGTTCACCTACGACCCGGGGTTTTTGTCGACGGCATCGTGCCAGTCGGCCATCACCTACATCGACGGTGACAAGGGCGAGTTGCTCTACCGCGGCTACCCGATCGAGCAATTGGCGGTCAACTGCGACTTTCTGGAAACCTGCCATCTGCTGCTCTACGGCGAGCTGCCCAATGCCACCGAGAAGTCAGCCTTCACCAAGCTCGTGACCAACCACACCATGGTCAACGAGCAAATGCAGTTTTTCCTGCGCGGCTTCCGGCGCGATGCGCACCCGATGGCGGTGCTCACCGGCCTGATCGGGGCCCTGTCGGCCTTCTATCACGACAGCACCGACATCAACAACCCCAAGCACCGGGAGATCGCTGCCATCCGCCTGATCGCCAAGCTGCCCACGCTGGTGGCCATGGCCTACAAGTACGGCGTCGGCCAGCCCTTCATGTACCCCAAAAACGACCTGAGCTATGCCGGCAACTTCCTGCGCATGATGTTCGGCGTGCCCTGCGAAGACTATGTGGTCAACCCGGTGCTCGAGCGTGCCATGGACCGCATCTTCATCCTGCATGCCGACCACGAGCAAAACGCCTCGACATCGACGGTGCGCCTGTGCGGCTCCTCGGGCACCAACCCGTTTGCGGCCATCGCAGCCGGCGTGGCCTGCCTCTGGGGCCCAGCCCACGGCGGCGCCAATGAAGCCTGCCTGAACATGCTCGAAGACATCCAGAAAATGGGTGGCGTGGCCAAGGTCGGCGAGTTCATGAGTCAGGTCAAGGACAAGAACTCCGGTGTCAAGCTGATGGGCTTCGGTCACCGGGTCTACAAGAACTACGACCCGCGCGCCAAGCTGATGCAAGAGACCTGCAACGAGGTGCTGACCGAGCTGGGCCTGGAAAACGATCCGTTGTTCAAGCTGGCCAAGCAGCTCGAGAAAATCGCCCTGGAAGACGACTACTTCGTGCAGCGCAAGCTCTACCCGAACGTGGACTTCTACTCGGGCATCGTGCAGCGCGCCATCGGCATTCCGGTGAACCTCTTTACCGGCATCTTTGCCCTGGCACGCACCGTGGGCTGGATCGCGCAGCTCAACGAGATGATTGGCGACCCCGAGTACAAAATCGGCCGTCCACGCCAACTCTTCACCGGCTCGGTGGCCCGCGACGTCAAGCCGATCGCCCAGCGCTGATCGCTGCCACCCCCGCCCAGCCCGCCTCGGCGGGCTTTTTTATGCGCGCCCCTCGAGCGGGTCATGGCATTTAATTGGGGTCAGACCCCAATTTCCGCAGTCCCTGGATCGCTTCGCTCCTCGCGATGGCGAAAGCGCATTAATTAGTATTAATTAGGGTCTGACCCCAATTTCTGGGACTCATGCAGGCCCTGCCAGCGCAAAAGCGTAGGGACGCGCCCGCAGACGATCCGCAGCCGCCGCAGATGTCGGGCATCGCATTATGAGAACGCCAACGTAGAAAAGCTTAGGCAAAATCGACGATTCATCGCAAAACGCGATGCCCTAACTCCTCATGAAGAGCTCAGACCGTAATTTCGCCCGCCGCATGGACCTGACCTCGCTGCAGCTGTTTGTGGCGGTGTGCGAGCTCGGCAGCATCGGCCGGGCTGCCGAGCGAGAGTTCATTGCGGCCTCAGCCGTCAGCAAGCGCCTGTCGGAGCTCGAAGCGACCGTCGGCACGCAATTGCTCTACCGCCATGCCCGAGGGGTCAATCTCACGCCGGCTGGCGAGAGCTTGCTGCACCACGCCCGCTCGGTGCTGTTTAGTCTGGAGAAGATGCAGGGCGAACTGAGCGAGTACGCCGACGGCGTGCGGGGCCATGTGCGCGTACACGCCAGCATTTCAGCCATCGTGCAGTTTTTGCCGGAAGACTTGGGCGCCTTTATCCGAGCGCACGATCAGGTCAAGATCGATCTGGAAGAGCACCTGAGCGCCGAAGTCACCCGCGCGGTGCAGGAGGGTGCGGCCGATTTGGG
>CANHBU010000270.1 GCA_947458345.1 Comamonadaceae bacterium | reverse complement strand
GAGTACGGCCGCTTGAGCTGGCCGAGGTGGTGACTGAGGTCGCCCGAGGCCGTCAGGAAAGGCGGCTTTCGGTATTCGTCCCCACAGTCGCCGGGCGGATGCTGCGTCTGCGCAAAGGCCGCCTGCAGCCGCGCATGGTCTTGCTCATCGAGTGCAAAGCTGAACACGCTCGAGTTGCTGCTGCGGTGCTCGCTTTCACCCAGGCGCGCGCCGACGATGGCAGCGCCCACGGCAGGCTGCTCGAGCACCCAGCGAAGCGAGACCGCGGCAATCGACACCCGGTGTTTGCGGGCAATCGCATCGGCGGCCTGCAAAACCGCTTGGAAGGCATGCCAGCCACCAATGGCCTCGATGAAGCGGTGGTACTTGGACTTGCTCCAGTCTTCGACGGCTGTCGGTTCGCTCTGGCCCAGCCAGCGCTCGCTTAAAAAACCTCCGGCCAGGGTGCCGTAAGCCAACAGCTTGATCCCCTCGGCCTGGCACAGCTCGCTCATGCGACCGGCCGCGCGCCGGTCGAGCAGCGAGAACGACGCCTGGTTGGTCGCAATCGCGACGCCATGGCGTCGCAACAGGTGCAAGTGATCGGTGTCAAAGTTGGTCAATCCCAAATGATGGATCTGACCGCGCTCGCGCAGACGCATCAGGTGCTCCAGGGCATCCAGATAGCCTGGGTGGGTGTAATCCCACCAATGGAACTGCAGCAGGTCGATGCGCTCCACACCCAGTCGGGTGCGCCGCTCATCAATGCCCTCTTGTACGCGCGCAGCCGTCATCTCATCGGGCTCGGGACACCACTTGGTGAAAGCGCGCGCGCCGCTGCCGCGCCAGTTGCGCAGAAACTGAGCCGTGATCAGCTCGGCGCTGCCGTAGTGGTCGGCCATGTCGAAAGCGTCGAACCCGGCTTGCGCATAGTCGGCCAGGTTTTGCGCCGCCGGTCCGATCTCGAGCGAGCGCCCCCCTCGCTCCATGTCGGCCACTTGCCAAAGGCCAGTGACCAGTCTTGGCACGTTCAGTCCGGGGGCCAGATCGATGCGATCGGGTCGTTGGGTTGGCTCAGGCATTTTGGGTTTGGGGTCTCAGTTCGGTTGATCGATTGTGCCCTCAGCGGGTCTCCAGGCCCTCGGCGCGGTCCAGCGCCAGGGCCTGGGGATCTCGATCCTCGGGCTTGCCGTAGCCGCCCCCGCCGGGTAACTCGAGCAGCAAACGGCAGCCGGGGGGTACTTCATGCAAGCCCTTGTCCAGAATCACGGTGCCGTTGGAGATTCGACACGAGCCCGCCCTGCCATCGAGGCCGCCGGCCCGGCCGCGAGCCGGATAGATGCGTCGATCAAAGGTGGCCGCTGAAATACGAAAACTCTCGCCGTCGCGGTGTCCAATTTCAATCACGCTGCCCAGCCCGCCGCGAAACTGCCCTTGCCCTGCGCTGGCAGGAAGGTACTCGCGCCGATGAAACAAGAGCGGCGATTCGGCCTCAGTGACCTCGATCGGGATGGTCCCTACGCCGCTTGGAAAGGCCGTGCAGGACAGCCCGTCCTTGCTCGGGCGTGCGCCCATGCCCCCAATGCCCAGACTCATGGTCTGATATGGACCTGGCTCGCCCGACAGGGCCAGCACCCAGATGCTGCCCGCGCCCTCGGCGCTGACCAGGCCCTTGCAGGGTTGTTGCAGGCAGCCAAACATCAGGTCTGGCAGCATCTGCCCCACCACATGCCGGGCGGTGACCGGAGCCGGTGGCAGAGGGTGGACGATAGAGCCGGGCTGCGCCTTGACTTCGATGGCCGACAGTGAACCGGCGTTGTTGGGGATATCGGGGGCGATGACGCATTTGATGCCAAAGACCGAATAGGCGTCGGTGTAGCACTTGGGTGAATTGATGCCCGAACGCGATGCGGCCGACGAACCGGCGTAGTCGATGCACATCTGCTCACCGCTGATTCGCAGGGTGGCCACCAGGTCGACGGCCGGACCGTTGCCATCGATGCGCATTTCGTGCCGCCATTGCCCATCGGGCAATGCCGCAATGACCTCGCGCATCGCTTTGGCCGAGGTGTCGATGATGTAATCGGACAGCCCTTGCAGGTCGTTGAGGCTGAACTCTCGCAGCAAGGCCTGCAGACGCTGCATGGCCGCTGCATTGCACGACACCAGCGACATCAGATCACCGCGCGCCTGTAGTGGCTCTCGCACATTGCGCTCGAGCAAGGCAAAAAAAGTGGCGTTGGGCTGGCCCGCCTCAAACAGCTTGAGGTGGGGCACCCACAGGCCCTCCTCGAAGACAGACCGCGCCTCGGCGGTAAAACCACGACCGCCGATATCGATCACATGGCAGGTTGAGGCCATCAGGGCCACCGCGCGGTCTTGGTAAAAAACCGGCGAGACGACGACGAAGTCGAACAGGTGACCGGTGCCCATCCAGGGGTCGTTGGTCACCAGCACATCGCCAGGCTTCAAGTCATCGAGTGCAAAACGCTCGAGAAAGTGCCCGACTGCCAAGGCCATGGTGTTGACGTGGCCGGGCGTGCCGGTTACCGCCTGCGCCATCATGCGTCCACTGCGGTCGTAGACGCCCACGGACAAATCACCGGCCTCGCGGGTCACGGCGCCAAAAGCCGTCTTGAGCAGCACCTGGGCACCTTCTTCAACCACTGAGATCAGGCGGTTCCACATCACTTGCTGCATGACCCGCTCGCGCATGCTTGGCCCGGCCTGGCTCTGGTTTGAGCGGGCCGCCATTTCATTTTCAGGGGGGGGTGTCGGTTGCTGCATGGACAAATGGGCACCGCGGCCTATGGCTCAGGGGAAGGGGCTGATGGGGTTGCTGGGGCTGCCCCGTCGATCAGGTGCAGGTGGCCCAGGCCGTCGAGGCGGGCCCGCCAGCCTTGAGGCACCACGGTCGTGGTCTGCTTTTCGGCAACGAGGGCAGGGCCATCGAGCCAGGCGCCGGCAGCAAGCTCTGCGCGGGCATACACCGGGTGTACCAGCCACTGCGCCGTCTGCGCATCGAAGACCTGGCGCTGCCCTTGCGGCCGTGCCGGCGTGGGCTGCGGTGGATCTGGCAGCCCATCGAGAGCCGGCGCCTGGGCGCTGGCCGAGACGGTCCAGGTGAGGAACTCCAGCGCGACCCCAGGGATGCGCAGCCCGTATTGACGCTCGTATCGGCCCTCGAAGGCCGCACGCAAGTGTTGCAGGGCTTGCTCGTCGAGCGGGCCTTCGGGCAGCTCAATCCCCAATTCATGACCCTGCCCCACATAACGCACATCGACCCAGCGCCGCACCCGTATGCTGGCCCCGGGATCCCCATGGCGCACGATGGCGGTGGACTGCTGCTGCAAGTCATGGAGCATGTGATTGAGCCGGGGCAAGTCCAGCGTGGCCTCTTGCATGCGCAGGCTGCGGACCATCTCGAAGGCCACGGGCGAGAGCAAAAAGCCGACGGCCGAGCCCACGCCCGCGTCCTTGGGCACGACCACCTCATGGATATCGAGCCGCCGGGCTATGGCCGCGGCATGCAGCGGCGCGGCGCCGCCGAATGCGATCAGCGTGCAGTGGGCCAGGGTTTTGCCGCGTTCAATGGCATGTACCCGCGCGGCGTTGGCCATGTTTTCCTCGACGATTTCGAGGATGCCGCCGGCCGCCCAGGTCAGATCCAGCGACTGGGCTTGGGCCACTTGTTCGGCGATGGCCTGCTGCGCGGCAGCCAGATCGAGCGAGAAGCTGCCGCCGGCAAACCGCTGTGGGTCGAGCCGTCCCAGCACCAGTTGGGCATCGGTGACGGTGGCCAGTTGACCGCCGCGGCCAAAGCAAACCGGACCGGGCAGGGCTGCGGCGCTGTCGGGGCCAACAACAATGCGGCCGATGCGGTCAACGCGCCCAATGGAGCCGCCGCCGGCCCCGATTTCGACCATTTCGGTCACGGGAATGCGCACCGGCCAGCCGCTGCCTTTGAGGTTCTTCCAGGCCCGCGCCACTTCAAAGCGGCGCGACTGTTCAACTTGACCGTCGGTGATAAAACAAATCTTG
>CANHBU010000269.1 GCA_947458345.1 Comamonadaceae bacterium | reverse complement strand
TGTCGATTGAACGGCTCTGGGGCTGGGCGATGAACCGCAGCAGCCCCGCACGGCCACTGTCCGAGGCCGCTGTGCTGCCCACACTGCCCGGAGTCTTGCCCGTCCACACCGCGAAAGCAGATCCTCCATGAACGCAGTCAATTGGCTGGAAACCAAGCAGTTGCTGGCCCAGCGGCCCCGGGCCCTGGTCATCGGCAGCGGCTTTGGCGGGCTGGCCGCTGCGATCCGGCTGCAATTGCGCGGCTGGCAGGTCACGGTGCTGGAAAAGCTCGATGCGCCCGGCGGGCGCGCGTATGTGCACCGGGTCGATGGCCATGTGTTCGATGCGGGGCCGACCATCATCACGGTGCCGGCTTTGCTTGAGGAGTTGTGGCAGCTGGCCGGGCGCCGCATGGCCGATGACGTCACGCTCAAATGCCTGGATCCTTTCTACAGAATTCGCTTCGACGACGGCGATCACTTCGACTACAGCGGCGATATCGACCGCATGCGCGCCGAGGTCAGGCGCATCTGTCCGAGCGACGCAGCGGGCTTTGAGAATTTCATGCGCGAGGCCGACGAGTGCCACCGTCTGGGCTTTGAGGCTCTGGGTACCCGGCCCTTTAACTCCGTGGTGGACCTGTTGCAGGCTCTGCCCTCTATTGCGCGCATGCGCGGCTGGCGCAACTTGCATCAGATGGTGGCCGGTCACCTCAAGCATCCCAAGCTGCGCATGGCCATGAGTCTGCAAAGCCTGCTGATCGGCGGCAACCCGTACTCGGTGACCTGCGTCTACAGCCTGGTCAATGCGCTGGAGCGGCAGTTTGGTGTGCACTGGACCATGGGTGGAACCGGCTCCCTGATCCAGGGCATGGTCAAGCTGCTGCAGAGTCTGGGTGGGGAGCTGCGTTGTAACGCACAGGTCGATCGCATTGAGGTGGAACAAGGCCGAGTCAGTGGGCTTCGATTGGCCGGCGGCGAGCAGTTGGCGGCCGACATCGTGGTCTCCAATGCAGATGCTGCCTGGACCTATTTGAATTTGCTTGATCCGCAGTGGCGCCGCAGTTGGAGCGACCGCCGCATTGCCCGTGGACGCTATTCCATGAGCCTGTTCGTCTGGTACTTCGGCACCAAGCGCCGCTATGACGAGGTGCCTCACCACATGATGGTGCTGGGGCCGCGCTACAAGGGTTTGCTCGACGACATTTTTAAGCATCATCGGCTGAGCACCGATTTCAGCTTGTACCTGCACCGCCCGAGCGCGACCGATCCCTCGATGGCGCCGGCGGGCTGCGACACCTTTTATGCCCTGTCGCCGGTGCCCCATCTGGACAGCGGGACCGATTGGCGCAGCCAGGCCGAGCCCTACCGGCAGGCGGTGGCCCAGGCGCTCGAGCGCACGGTGTTGCCCGGTCTGTCGCAGAACCTGCGCGCCTCGTTGGTCACGACGCCGCTTGACTTTCAGGATCGGCTGCTGTCCTACAAAGGCGCCGCCTTCGGGCTCGAGCCCCTGCTGCTGCAAAGCGCCTACTTTCGTCCGCACAACCGCAGCGAAGACTTGCCAGGCCTGTACATGGTGGGGGCCAGCACCCATCCGGGGGCGGGCGTTCCAGGCGTGCTGATGTCGGCCAAGGCGCTGGACCAGGTGGTCCCCGATGCCCATGACTATCTTGAGCGGGGTGTGCCCTCGCTGGTGGGAGCCTAAATGCTGATGCCAACCTCTCAAACCCTGGCGCTTCGGCGCGAGCAGGACTTGCTGGCCTGCGTGGACCTGATGCGCGGGGGCTCCAAGAGCTTTTTTGCCGCCAGCCGTCTTTTGCCTGAACGGATGCGGGCGGCCAGCATTGCGCTGTATGCGTTTTGCCGGGTCGCCGACGACTTGGTCGACGAGGCCCAGGCGCGCGGCGAGGATGTGCATGTCAGCTTGCACAAGCTGCGCGAGCGGCTCGATGGCGTCTATTTGGATCAGCCCCAATCCTTCGTCGAAGACCGCGCGCTGGCTGTGGTCGTGCACCAGTACCAACTGCCGCGTGGCTTGCTGGACGCTTTGCTCGAGGGCTTTGCCTGGGATGCCCAGGCCCGCACCTACGACAGCATCGAGGATGTTCATGCCTATGGCGCTCGGGTGGCGGGCAGCGTGGGCGCGATGATGTGCTGGATCATGGGGGGGCGCAGCGCCAGCACGCTGGCGCGCGCCTGCGAGCTGGGTGTGGCCATGCAGCTGACCAATATTGCGCGAGACGTCGGTGAGGACGCGCGCAATGGCCGGCTCTATTTGCCCCGCAGCTGGCTGCGCGAGGTCGGCCTGGATCCCAACGCCTGGCTGGCGCAGCCGTGCATCAGCCCGGCCTTGCAAGTCGTTGTCGAGCGTTTGCTGCAGGAGGCCGACCGGCTCTATCAGCAGGCCACGGCCGGTGTGGCCGGCCTGCCGCGCGATTGCCGCGCTGCCATCGTCGCGGCCCGCCTGATCTACGCCGAAATCGGCCATCAACTGCGCCGCGACGGCCTGAACCCGGTGGACCATCGCGCCGTGGTGGGGCGATCGCGCAAGCTGGCCTTGCTCAGCCGCGCCTGGTTGCCCTTCGGGCTCGCTAGTGCGCAAGATGCCGCGCGTGCGCCCTTGCCGGCCATCGCTTATCTGGTCGAGGTCTGCGTGCAGGCCGGCGCGCTGGCGCTCGACCTGCGCCCCGGTCGTGCGCTGCGTCGTCCCGTGGGCGAGCGTGTGATCTGGATGATCGAGCTCTTCGAGCGCCAACAAGTGCTGCGTCGCTCGCCGCGCTGAACACGGCAGGTCCGCCAGCCCCAGTCGGTCCTACGGACCGCATTGGACGCACGCGGTGCAGGGAAGGGGGCGCACGGCGCGCTTGTTGGGCTTGGTGCACCTGTCGCCCCCGTCGCGCCTGGCCGCAGGCTGCGCCGGCACCGCGGTCGATCAGGCAAGCTGCGCTGCCTGGCCAGCGCCACCCGCACCAATCAAGCCCCGCAGCACCGACTCGATGCGCTCGAGCTCGGCCGGCTTAGCCAAGTGGGCGCGAAAGCCTGCGGCGGTGCAGCGGTGGCGGTCTGTGGCCGAGCCCCAGCCGGTCATCGCCACCAGGGTCAGCGCGGCGTCTTGGGCGCGCAGCAGAGGCGCGAGCTCAAAGCCGTCCATGCCCGGCATGCTCAGGTCGACCAAGGCTGCTTGCGGCCGGTGCAGGCGGGCCAGGGCGAGGGCGCTCGGGCCGTCGTAGGCGACCCAGGTTTGGTGGCCGCTCCAGCTCAGGGCGCCCGCCAGGGTATCGGCGCCGTCGCGGTTGTCATCGACGACGAGGATGCGCCACCTTGAGCCGGCGGCCCCTGGCTCGGGCGCGCCGGCCAGTGGCGGCGAACTGTTTAAGGGGCAGATCGGCAGCTCAATCGTGAACACACTGCCGTGGCCGCGGCTGTCTGCCGTCAAATGCCCGCCGTGCAGTTCGGCGAGCTCGCGCGCCAGAGCCAGCCCGATGCCCAGACCGCCCTGGGCCATGTGCAAATTGCGATCGGCCTGCCTGTAGAGCTCAAAGACATGGGGCAGATCGTCTGCCGCAATGCCAATGCCGTTGTCCTCGACCTGCAGTAAAACTCGCTCGTTTTGAGCTTTGGCCTTGAGCGCGATCTGCCCGCCCGGCGGGGTGTACTTGGCGGCGTTATTGAGCAGGTTGACCAGCACCTGGGTCAGCCGCGGCGGGTCGGCCCGCAGCCCAATCGTCTCGTCGGGCAGGCTCACGCTCAGGCGGTGCTGGCGCTCGCGCAGCGTGTGCTCGCTCAACTCGATCGCGCCGGCGACGAGCTCGCGCAGCGTCAGGGGCTGCAGCTGCAATTCGATCTTGCCCTGCGCAATGCGCTCGATATCGAGCAAGTCGTCGACCAGGCTGAGCAGGTGCCGCAATTGGCGCTGCATCATGGCGCAAGAGCTGCTTACCCGATCGCTTGGGTCGCTCTGGCGCTCGAGCAGCTGCAGCCCGTGCATCAGGGGCGCCAGGGGATTGCGCAGCTCGTGGCTGAGCCGCGCCAAAAACTCGGACTGGCGCCGGCTGA
>CANHBU010000268.1 GCA_947458345.1 Comamonadaceae bacterium | reverse complement strand
TGATCTGCGGTTCCCTGGCCTTTGACACCATCATGAGTTTTCCGGGGCGGTTTGCGCAGCAGATCCTGCCCGAGCAGTTGCACATCCTTAACGTCTCCTTTCTGGTGCCGCAGTTGCGCCGCGAGTTTGGCGGCTGCGCGGGCAACATCGCCTACAGCCTGCACCAGCTCGGCGGTGTGCCCTTGCCCATGGCCACCGTCGGCAGCGACGGAGCGGGCTACGCCGCCCGCCTGCGCACGCTGGGCATCAGCACCGAATTCATTCGTGAGGTGGCCGACAGCTACACCGCGCAGGCCATGATCATGACCGATCAGGACAACAACCAGATCACCGCCTTTCATCCGGGCGCCATGGGCTTGGCACACCAGACGCGCATCGAGCCCAGGGCCGACATCAAGCTGGGGATCATCTCGCCCGATGGACGCCAGGCCATGACCGAGCATGCCGAGCAGCTGCATGCGGCCGGCATCGCCTTCATTTTTGATCCGGGCCAGGGCCTGCCCATGTTCGACGGCGATGAGCTGGCGCATTTTGTGAAGCTGGCCACCTGGGTCACCGTCAACGACTACGAGGCCCGCCTGCTCAGTGAGCGCATGGGGCTGTCGATCGGCGAGATTTCCAAGCGGGTCGAGGGACTGGTGGTCACGCTCGGCGGGCATGGTTGCGAGGTGTGGATTGACGGGCAAAAAACCGTGGTCGATCCGGTCCAGGCCGAGCAACTGGTGGACCCCACTGGTTGCGGCGACGCGTTTCGTGGTGCCTTGCTCTACGGGCTCGAGCGCGGCTGGTCGCTGGCACGCTGCTGCGAACTGGGCAATCGGGTGGGCGCTCACAAGATTGCCACACCGGGTTGCCAGAACTACACGCTGGCCCATTTGCGGCCCGACTGAGTCTGGCAGCGGCGGTGCAAGGGCCCCGCACTGTTTCCTCGGTGCGTCGCACCATGAAAAAAGCCCAACATCTTTCGATGTCGGGCTGATGGCAGAGTTACCTTACTGCTCAGGGCTTGCCGGCCGTGGGGAACGGCCAGGCGGCTTGCGGGTTCAGAGTGGTCTGAGCCGCAGGGGCAGCCGGGGCAGCGGGTGCTTTCGCAGCAGGCTTCTTGGCAGCTTTCTTGGCAGCAGGCTTTTTAGCGGCAGGCTTCTTAGCAGCAGCTTTCTTAGCAGCGGCTTTCTTGGCAGGCGCCTTTTTGGCTGCAGCTTTTTTGGCCGGGGCCTTCTTCACGGCTGCTTTTTTGGCTGCTGGCTTTTTGGCAGCAACTTTCTTAGCAGGCGCCTTCTTGGCCGGGGCTTTCTTCACAGCGGCCTTCTTGGCCGGGGCCTTCTTCACAGCCGCTTTTTTGGCCGGGGCCTTCTTGGCGGCAGGCTTCTTTGCTGCGACTTTCTTCGGTGCAGCTTTCTTGGCTGCGGGTTTTTTTGCAGTTGCCATAGTTTTCTCCTTGATCACATTGCAAAGAGCACTTCGCGGTGAGAAACCGCAAAGCGATCCGCGGCGTTGGGCATGCTCATAGGAACGCCCAGCGCTGCGAACACGGTAAAGCCAGCCTGCACGGCCTGAGCGGCGTGTGCGGGATCTGGCGGGTGGATCGGGTGCATTGTTTCAAATCGGTCGGTGTGGGCTCTTCAATCCCAGGACAGCGCGCCGCCGGACTGGTACTCGATCACACGCGTCTCGAAGAAGTTGCGCTCCTTCTTCAAGTCGATCATTTCGCTCATCCAGGGGAAAGGATTTTCCTCGTTGGGAAACAGCGCCTCCAGGCCGATCTGCGTGGCCCGGCGGTTGGCGATATAGCGCAGGTAGCCTTTGAACATGGAGGCATTGAGGCCAAGCACACCGCGGGGCATGGTGTCTTCAGCGTAACGGTACTCGAGTTCGACGGCCTTCATGAACAAGGCCTTGATTTCGGCCTTGAACTCATTGGTCCAGAGATGAGGATTTTCAAGCTTGAGCTGGTTGATCAGGTCGATGCCGAAATTGCAGTGCATCGACTCGTCGCGCAAGATGTATTGGTATTGCTCGGCCGCGCCGGTCATCTTGTTTTGCCGGCCCAGAGCCAGGATCTGGGTAAAGCCCACGTAGAAGAACAGACCCTCCATGAGGCAGGCAAAGACGATCAGTGACTTGAGCAGGGTCTGGTCGGTCTCGGGCGTACCCGTCTTGAAGTTCGGATCCATGATCGCCTCGATGAAGGGGATCAGGAACTGGTCCTTGTCGCGGATCGACTGCACTTCGTTGTAGGCGTTGAAGATCTCGCTCTCGTCCAGGCCGAGCGATTCAACGATGTACTGGTAGGCGTGGGTGTGAATCGCCTCTTCGAAAGCCTGCCTGAGCAAGAACTGGCGGCACTCGGGTGCTGTGATGTGGCGGTAGGTGCCCAGCACAATGTTGTTGGCCGCCAGCGAATCGGCAGTGACGAAAAAGCCGAGGTTGCGCATCACGATGCGGCGCTCGTCTTCGGTCAGGCCTTTGGGGTCTTTCCAAAGCGCGATATCGCGCGTCATGTTGACTTCCTGGGGCATCCAGTGATTGGCGCAGGTGGCCAGGTACTTTTCCCAGGCCCACTTGTATTTGAAGGGCACCAGCTGGTTGACATCGGTCTGCGCATTGATGATGCGCTTGTCCGAGACCTTGATGCGCCGACCGGCCGCAGAGGCAGTGGTTGCAGAGGCAGTGGTTGCAGATGCAGTGGCGGCAGCGCTTGCCACGCTGGTGGCGGGGGCGATCGCGCCATCGTCGAGCATACGAACCGGCGCGGCACCGACCGGTGCCGCGGAGGGAAGCTCAACCGGGCGGCCGATGGGCAGGCCGCCTACGCTTTGCACAGTGGGTTTAACTTCTTCGTCCCAGGACAACATACAAAAATCCAATTCTTTCGATTGTAGAAAGGTGCGCCGATAAAAGAAACGAAATTCTCAATCGGCCGTCCGAAACTTGTTGTTCAATTGCATCGGGTGGTGCGCACGAGCGCGCACCCGATGCTTTACTGACAGGCCTCGCAGCCGGGGTCGTCGATCGCACAGAACTTGATATCGGTGGCCGCAGTGCCCTCCATCTGCGCGCGCGCCGATGCCGCTGCGGCCTCGAGCGCGCTGCTGCTGGCAGCCGCAGCCATCGCTGCTGCGGGGGCCGCGCCCGATGAGACGGCGTTGAGTTGGCCCGCTTGCACGGTGGACTTCTCCGCATGGGTCGCTGCCATGGTGCGCAGGTAGTAGGTGGTCTTCAGACCACGCAGCCATGCCAGCTTGTAGGTGTCGTCGAGCTTCTTGCCCGAGGCGCCGGCCATGTAAATGTTGAGCGACTGCGCTTGATCGATCCACTTCTGGCGGCGCGCCGCGGCCTCAACAATCCACTGTGGCTCGATCTCGAAGGCGGTCGCGTACAAGGCTTTGACTTCTTGCGGCACGCGGTCGATGGGGCGCAGTGAACCGTCGAAATGCTTGAGATCGACCACCATCACATCGTCCCACAGGCCCAGACGCTTGAGGTCGCGCACTAGGTAGGCGTTGATGACGGTGAACTCGCCCGACAGATTGGACTTGACCGACAGGTTGCCAAAGCTCGGCTCGATGCAGGCATCGACGCCGATGATGTTGGAGATGGTGGCCGTCGGCGCGATGGCCACGCAATTGGAGTTGCGCATGCCGTCCTGCGCGATCTTCTTGCGCAGCGCATCCCAGTCGAGTGTGCTGGAGCGGTCGACCTCCAGGTAGCCACCGCGCTCGCGCGAGAGCAGGTCCAAGGTGTCGGGTGGCAAGATGCCGCGATCCCAGAGCGAGCCCTTGTAGCTCGAGTACTTGCCGCGCTCACGGGCCAGCTCGGTCGAGGCCCAGTAGGCGTAGTAGCAGACCGCCTCCATGGAGCGGTCGGCGAACTCGATGGCTTGCTCGCTGCCATAGGCGATGCGCATCTCATAGAGGCTGTCCTGGAAGGCCATGATGCCCAGGCCGACCGGGCGGTGGCGCATATTGGAGTCGCGCGCCTTTTTGACGGCGTAGTAGTTGATGTCGATCACGTTGTCGAGCATCCGCATGGCCGTGGTGATGGTTTTCTTGAGCTTGCCGTGATCGATCTGGCCGTC
>CANHBU010000267.1 GCA_947458345.1 Comamonadaceae bacterium | reverse complement strand
GACATCGGGCCCGGCGCCGGATAGAGGTGAAAGTTCATCGGCGGCGTGTAGTCGATCTTCTTCATTGCGTCGAGCAACATATTGCCCTCCAGGCCGATGTCACCGATCCAGACCAGATCGGGCTTGGAGTCCTTGATGCGCGCGGCGATCGGGCCGAAATCGCGGTTGCCAAATTCCCACTCGAGGAACAAGACCTCCTGCAGACCACGCTTTTTGGCCACTTCACGGCCGCCCAGCGAGAGAAAGTGGATCGAGGGGAACTTGCTGGTGACGATAGCGATCGTCTTGGGTGGCTTGGGCGACGCAGCCAGCATGTCAAACAGGGTGTTGGGCACCGTGGTTTGGGGCGTGGGGCCGAGCGACCAGGCCGGGAAATGCATGTCGTACTTGGCCAGGGAGGGAATGCCGAAGGTGTGGTGCACCAGCACCTTGCCATAACGCTGGGCCACGCCCATGGCCGAAAGAATGGCGCCAGTGGCATAGGGCCCCATGATCAGGTCCACCTTGTCGGTGGTGATCAGCTGCTCATACAAGGTGCGGGCCAGGTCCGGCTTGGACTGGTCGTCGCGGCAGATCCACTCGACCTTGCGCCCGAGCAGGCCACCGCGCGCATTGAGTTGCTCGATGTAGATGTCGCCCACCAGCTTGTGGGTCAGGCCAGTGGCCGACAAAGGGCCGGTCAGGGCCAGGGTGCTGCCGATGCGAATCGGCGCACCTTGCGCGTGCGCGCTGTGGGTCATCGCCAGGGCTGCACCGGCGGCGGTAGCCGCCAGCACCGAGCGTCGATCGATCTTCTTCATGGGAGTCTCCTGTTGCAGTTGAAAAATGAAAACGCGGGTTCAATCCACCTGGGCGCCCGATCGCCTGACCAATTCGGCCCACTTGGCCAACTCGCTGCGGCCAAAGGCCGTCATCTCTTCGGCGCGCATCGCATTGAGCTCTAGCCCCTGGGCCTTGAGCCGGCCGGCAATGTCGGCGTTGGCCAGAGTCTGGGCCGCCGCATCGCGCAGGCGCGCCAGCACCGGCGCAGGCGTTGCCGCCGGCGCATAGACCATGAACCAGGCCACCAGATCAAAGTCCAAGCCCGCCTCGGCGATCGCAGGCACCTCGGGCGCTGCGGGGCTGCGCTTGGCGCTCGAGACACCCAAGGCCCGCAGCTTGCCGCTCTTGATATGCGGCAGCGCTGCGGCGGGGTGGTAGAACATGAACTGCACCTGTCCGCTCATGACATCGGACAGCGCCAGGGCACCGTCTTTGTAGGGCACATGGGTCATCTCGCCGCCCAGCCGGACCTTGAGCAATTCGCCAGCCAGATGGCCAGAGGTGCCGTTGCCCGCCGAGGCAAAACTCACCCGGCCGTCGGGCCGACGGGCCTGATCGGCCAGGTCCTTGAGCGACTTGGCCGCAGACGAGCCGGAGACCACCAACAAAGTGGGGGTGTAGCCGGCAAAAGCCACGGGCGCAAAGTCGCGCTGCGGGTCGTAGGCGAGCTTTTTGAACAGCGTGGCATTGATGGCGTGCGTGCCTACGGTGCCCATCAAGATGGTGTAGCCGTCGGCCGGTGATTTGGCCACCAGGTCCGAGCCGATGCCGCCGCCCGCGCCGGCGCGGTTTTCCACCACCACCGACTGCCCGAGCTGGCGGGACATGCCTTCGGCCACGGCGCGCGCCACGATGTCGGTGGTGGTACCAGCCGCAAAAGGCACCACCATGCGCACCGGCTTGACCGGAAAGTCCTGGGCCATGGCCAGGCCTGCCGTGAGCATGCAGGCCAAAGCCAAAAGTCGCTTGATCTTCACCATTGCCGCCCCTTGTTTATGCGTCCGGCCGCTGCGGCCAACCCGTCTTGAAGTCTTCGTTGTGCTGACCGAGCAGAGGCGGCGCCGTGACCTTGAGCGAACGCTCGCCGTCGTAAGACACCGGCGAGCGCACCGTCTTGAACATGCCTTTGACCGGCGAAGGCGCCTCCACGAACATCTGCAGGTGCTGGATCTGTGGGTCTTCCGGCACTTCGGCCGAGTTGTACATGGGCGCGTGCGGCACGTCCTCGGCCAGCAGGCGGTTGCACCACTCGGTGCGCGTGCGGTGCTTGAACACCGACTGCAGCACGCCGATCAAGGCTTCTTGATTCTCGGCACGGCCTTCTCGGGTGGAAAAGCGCGGATCGTCAAAGATGTCAGAGCGCTCCATCGCCTTGGCCAGCCCCTCCCAGAACTTGGGCGGCGAGGACATGTGCAGCGCCACCCATTTGCCGTCGGAACACTCCAGCACATAAGACTGCGAGACGCGCGCCCGGCTGAAGGGATCGACCACCTGGTTGATCGTAAACAGATGGGTGAAAGAGTCGAGGTTGAAGTGCGTCATCGCCTCGATCATCGAGACCTCGACCAGCCGGCCCTTACCGGTGCTGTTGCGCTCATGCAAGGCGCCCAGGATGCCGTAAGCCGAGTAAAACCCAGTCATCGCATCGGCCAGGGCAGGTCCGACCACCCGCGGATCGTTGGGGTTGACCAGCAAGCCCAGAAAACCGCTGTAGGCCTGCGCCACCGAGTCGTAGCTGGGCCGATCACTGTAGGGGCCGTCGCGGCCGAAGCCGCTGATGGCGCAGTAGATCAGGCGCGGGTTGATCTTTTGCAGACGCTCAAATCCAGCGCCGAGCTTTTCGGCCACCCCGGGACGGAAGTTTTGGATGTAGACATCGGCCTGCGCAATCATCTCGTCAAAGCGCGCCAGCTCGGCCGCGTCCTTGGTGTTGAGCGTGATCGAGCGCTTGTTGCGGTTGCAAGACTGAAAGTGCGGGCTGTAGAGCTCACCGCGGTAGGCTCGAAACGGATCGCCGGTGCCAGGCAATTCGACCTTGACCACATCAGCGCCTAAATCGGCCAGCATCATGCCGGCAAAGGGGCCGGTAATAAAGGTGCCGTGCTCGACGACCTTGATGTCCTTGAGTACCTGAACCATGGTCAATCCTTTACAGGGGTGCCGGTGTATTGCTGCTGGGACACCGCATGGTTGGCCAGCGCAAAGCCGATCGGGTCTGCCATTTCCTCATTGAGGTGAGCAATCAAGCTGGCCACCCGCGCCAGCATCGGCACACCCTTGAGCGCGGTCACCGGGAAATTGACGCCCATGAGCACGGCGGGGATGGCAGCCGAGACGTTCATCGGCAGATCCTTGCCTGTGACTTCCGGGATCACCGATTCGATGATCCGCGAGAGCTCAACGTACTTTTGCCCGCCGCCAACCTTGGCCGACAAACTGAACAAGGCCCCCACCCGGGGATCAGCACTCTTGTGCTCCGGATGCCCGTAACCGGGCACGATCTGCTTTTTCGAGCGCAAATCGGTGACCACCGCTTTGGCTGCGGCACGCAGGTCGCCACCATGGCTGGCCGCGGCCTCGGCCTCGATGCGCAAAAAGAGCTTGCCGGCCGTCTCCGATGCGCCCAGCACCACCGAGCCGGCGCCAAGAATGCCGGCGGCCACCGCACCTTGCATCGCATCGGGGGCAGCGGCCAGCGTCATGCGCGCCGCTTGGTTGCTGGGCACCAGGCCGTGCTCGGCAATGGCCACCATGGTGGCGTTGACCAAGGCGCTGGTCGCGGCATCGGGCATCTTGCCGGTCAGCAGCAGGAAGAAGTAGTCGCCGAAGTTGATCTGCCCGATCAGGTCTCGCGACAGATCATGGCCGCGCACCACAATGCGCTGCTCGCTCGATGTACTGATCGCTGTGTGGGGAACGATGTTTTTTCCGATTTTCATTTTGACCTCCCGTTGATGGATGACCGTGGCAAGCTGCCGATTCAAACAAAGGCTTTTCGCCCCCTCAGAGCACCTGGCAGGCTTGCTCGAAGCTCAGCCTGGGGTTGCGGTTAAAGAGCTTGCTCTTGTCCATGTAACCCAGGTTGATGAGGAAGTTGGCTTGGTAGCGTCCGTCCGGGAAAAACTCGGCATTGACCTTGGCCAAATCGACGCCGCTCATCGGGCCGCAGTCCAGGTCCAGCGCGCGAGCGGCCAAAATGAAATACGCCCCACCCATGGTGCCGTTGCGTGTCGCCGTACCGGTGGCCATGGGCACATTGCCCT
>CANHBU010000266.1 GCA_947458345.1 Comamonadaceae bacterium | reverse complement strand
GGGCAGGACGCGGTGCAAATGATGACGGTGCATTCGTCCAAGGGCCTGGAGTTCGACTGCGTGTTCATCAGCGGCCTGGAAGAGGGGCTCTTTCCCCACGAAAACGCCATGAGCGACCGCGAAGGGCTGGAGGAAGAGCGCCGACTGATGTATGTGGCCATCACGCGCGCGCGCAAGCGCCTGTACCTGAGTTGCTCGCAGACCCGCATGCTCCATGGGCAGACCCGCTACAACCTGCGCAGCCGTTTCCTGGAGGAGTTGCCCGAGGGGGCCCTCAAGTGGATCACGCCCCGGCAGGGCGGTTTTTCAAGCCCGGGCGCGCGTGGCGATGACGCTGACGGCAGTCGCAGCGACTGGGCCGCCCGCATGGTGGCTTCGCGGCAGGGTGCGGGCGCTGCCCCCGTCGCCAATTCACCCCTGCCCGAGCGCAAGGCGGCCGACACCCATGGCTTGAAGGTGGGCATGCAGGTGTTTCATGCGAAGTTCGGCCAGGGGCGGGTCAAGATGATTGAGGGCGCGGGTCTGGACGCGCGGGCCCAGATCGACTTCCCCCGACATGGCATCAAGTGGCTGGCCCTGTCGGTGGCCAAGCTCACGCCGATCCCCTGAGGCTCCCAGCTCAGGCGATCTCGTCGACGCGCGCAACCGGCGGCGGGTCTTCATCGACCACAAAGCAGTCGCGAAAGGTGCCGTAGACCGAGCTGAAAAACATGGCGGCCAGCAGCAGAGCCACCGGCAGCATGGAGGCGGCGGCCAGCTGCGGACTGCCCAGAGTCGAGAACAGCAGGGTGACCAGCACGCCCGTGAGCAGGAACAGCGCACACCAGCCCAGGGCGTAGACGGTAAAGGCGCCCTTGTTTTTCCAGCAGGCCATGGCACTGAAAAACAGGCTCTTGGCGGGCGCCACATCGTGCCAGTGCACCAACGCCGGTGCGTGCCAGAACAGCACCGACATCGGGGCGTAGATCAGCAGGGCCACCCACATCGCAGCCTGAAAATCCGGATCGTTGACCACTTCGGCATCGAGCCGCCCACCGAACAGATACAGCTGCGCAAAATCGCCACCGTCAAACAAGGCCGAGATACCCAGCATGATCAGAAAAGCGGCCGCGTAGGCTGCGCCGAGCACCATCATGGCGTGCATGCGCTGGCGGCCTGCGCGAAAGGCGGTGGCCAAGATGGTGGGCATCGGAAACTTGCCGTGCTCGGCCTCCTTGGAGGCGGCCATCAGGCCCAAGGTGGCAGCCGGCAGCAGCGCCAGCGCGAGCAGCGAGCCAATCAGCGGGATCAGGCTGGCCAGCGAGAGCACCGCCATGAACATGAAAAACAGGCCTGACATGGCCAGGGGCTGCCGAAAAAACAGGCGTACGCCCTGCTTGATCCAGCTCAGGCCGGTTTTGGCAGGGACCAAATTGAGTCTCATGGCGTGGTTCTCAGGCAGGCACCAGATCGAGTGACAGGGGCTCTTGCACGCATTGGCGCAGCACCCGCTCGAAATGGCTGGGGTCGTGGGGCTTGAGCACCGAGGCTTGGCGCGGCAGGTGGTAGTCCCACAGGCGCGAGGTCCAAAAGCGCAGCGCGCCGGCACGCTGCATCGCGGGCAGCAAACGCCGCTCCTGCGCGCTCAGGGGGCGCACCGCATGGTAGGCCGCCACCAAGGCGCCGGCGCGATCGGGATCTTGTACGCCGGTACCCAAATCGATGCACCAGTCGTTGAGGCAGACGGCCAGATCGAACAAATAGCTGTCGCAGCCGGCGAAGTAAAAGTCAAACAGGCCGCACAGGCGTGCCTGCTGCCCTTCACCTACAAACATCACGTTGTCCCGAAACAAGTCGGCGTGGACCGGGCCGCGCGGCAGACTGCGGTAGGCCGACTGCGCCGCGATATGGTTCTGGTAGGCCAGCTCGCTGCCAATGAGCGCCTTTTGCGCCTCGTCGAGGTACGGCAGGACCACCGGCACGGTTTCGTTCCACCAGGCCAGACCGCGCAGATTGGGCTGGCGCATCTCGAAGTCGCCACCGGCCAGGTGCATGCGCGCCAGCATCTCGCCCAGGGCGCTGCAGTGGTGCCTCTGGGGCATGAGTTCACTGGACCCTTGCAGGCGGTTGACCACCGCTGCGGGCTTGCCCTTGAGGCGGTGCAAGATGGGCCCGCTGCCGGCTTGGCCTTTGCGCGCCAGCGGCGCGGCCTGCGGATCGGGCACCGGAATGCCGCGCCCGGCCAGGTGCTTCATCAGGTGCAGGTAAAACGGCAACTGCTCGAAGCTCAGGCGCTCGAACACCGTCAGCACCCACTGGCCCTGGTCGGTGTCGGCAAAGTAGTTGGTGTTTTCGATGCCGCCGGCACAGCCCTGCAGCGATTGCAGCTGCCCCAGGCCGAGCTGGCTCAGCAAGTCTGCGGCCTCCTCGAACGAGACCTCGGTAAAGACGGCCATGCGGGTTGGGGGGCTAAAGAGGGCAGATCAAGGGCAGGAGGCGGGCCAGAGGGGGCTTAGAACCGCAGGAAATTCCAGACCCGCGCACCACCCTGGCCCGATCCGCCCCGCATATCGGTCGGCCGCACTTCATAGGCCGGCACGTCGAGCTTGGGTTGCACCACGATGCTCTGCGTTTGCCCGCCCACGCGCAGCTCGTCGATGCGGCTGCCGCCGTCTTCGGTGCGGATGCGCTCGATCGTCTGGTTGCTGCGGCTCGGTTCGAGCGCCGGATCCTGGGCGCGGGCGATGGCAGGCGTGGCCGGGGCCGCCGGGGCCTGGGCCGCCGCGGCCAGGCTCGCGCTCAGCAGGGCCAAACCGATGACGAGGGGATGGGAGGCAGGCATGGCGCCATTGTAGGTCGGCCAGCGGCGCCTGCCCACGCGGCCCGCGCCTTGCCCGACAATGACGCCATGAGCCCAAAAACCTTGCTGCTGGTCGACGGATCGAGCTATTTGTACCGCGCCTTTCATGCCATGCCCGATCTGCGCGCTGTGCCCGGCGATCCGGGCAGCGCGGCCACCGGTGCGATCCGCGGCATGATCAACATGATGCACAAGTTGCGCAAGGACGTGCGTGCCGATTACGCCGCCTGCGTGTTTGACGCCAAAGGGCCGACCTTTCGCGATGCGATCTATCCGCAGTACAAGGCCCAGCGCGCCCCCATGCCCGAAGATCTGCGCAGCCAGATCGAGCCGATCCACGAGCTCGTGCGCCTGCTGGGCTGGCCGGTGCTCGATGTGGCCGGCGTCGAGGCCGATGACGTCATTGGCACGCTGGCGCGCCACGCCAGCGAGCAGGGCGTGGAGGTCGTGGTCTCCAGCGGCGACAAGGACCTGTCGCAGCTGGTCAATGCGCACATCACCATCATTGACACGATGAACGACAAGCGCCGCGATGTGGCCGGCGTGCTGGCCGAGTTTGGCGTGCCGCCCGAGCGCATGGTGGACTTTCAGACCCTGGTGGGCGATGCGGTGGACAACGTGCCCGGCGTGCCCAAGGTCGGGCCCAAGACCGCGGCCAAATGGCTGCAGGAGTACGGCACGCTCGAAGCGCTGATTGCGCGCGCCGATGAGATCAAGGGGGCGACGGGTGAAAATTTGCGCGCATCGCTGCACTGGCTGCCCACGGCCCGGCAGCTGCTGACCATCAAGACCGATTGCGATCTGGCCGAGCAGGTACCTGGCCTGCCGGCGCTCGACGCGCTGCATCTGGGGTCGCACGATGCGGTAGGCTTGCACGCTTTTTACGAGCGCTATGGCTTCAAATCGCTCGCCCGCTCGCTGCAAGGTGCGGCCGAGCCGGGCGCGGCCTCTGAGGCGCAGCCAGCCCAAGCCGTGCCGGCAGCAGCGCGGGCGCTGGACTATGCAGCGGTGCTCGACTGGCCGGCCTTCGAAGCGCTGCTCGAGAGCCTGTGGGCGGCCGATTTGGTGGCCCTCGATACCGAAACCGATTCGCTCGATGCCATGCAGGCGCGCGTGGTGGGGCTGAGCCTGAGCACCGCGCCCGGGCACGCCCGCTACGTGCCTCTGGCGCACGACTACCCGGGCGCCCCCGATCAGCTGCCCCTGCCCGAGGTGCTCGAGCGCTTGCGGCCCTGGCTTGAAGATGGCAG